>NZ_VIDT01000306.1 GCF_006519715.1 Ideonella azotifigens | reverse complement strand
GCGCTGCACTCGCTGGCGGGCGTGGCCGGCATCGAAGTGGTGCAGGCCGAGCTGGAAGAACAGACCTGGCCGCTGGCAGGTCGCTGCTTCGATCTGGTCGTCGTCACGAACTACCTTTGGCGGCCTCGTTTTGACGCGTTGCTGGACACGGTGGCGCCCGGCGGCCTGCTGCTTTACGAAACTTTTACCGCCGGCCAGGAGACCATCGGTCGCCCTGCCCGCGCGGAATTCCTGCTGCAGCCCGGCGAACTGCTGCAGCGCTGCGCCGGCTGGCAGGTGCAGGGCTTCGAGCAAGGCCTGTTGGCGGCGCCCGCGCGATTCGTGCAGCGCGTCGCGGCGCGCCGGCCCGCTGCGGCGGCGGACCGTCATGACGCGCAGCGCAATTCGCTGCCGGAATGGCCGCTGTCACAAGGCTAAAATCAGCCGCTCTGCAAGGAATCCTGATGACACCGATTGTTGGCAGCATCGTCGCCCTGGTGACGCCGATGCACGAAGATGGCAGCGTCGACTACCCGGCGCTGCGCGCGCTGATCGACTGGCACATTGCCGAAGGCACGGACTGCATTGCCGTCGTCGGCACCACCGGTGAATCCGCCACCGTGACCGTGGACGAGCACTGCGAGATCATCCGCGTGGCGGTCGAACACGCCAAAGGTCGCGTGCCCATCATGGCCGGCGCCGGTGCCAACAGCACCGCCGAGGCCATCAACCTCACGCGCTATGCGAAAGAGGTGGGCGCCGACTGCACGCTGCAGGTCGTGCCCTACTACAACAAGCCTTCGCAGGAAGGCATCTACCGGCACTTCAAGGCGATCGCCGAGTCGGTCGACCTGCCGGTGATGCTGTACAACGTGCCCGGCCGCACCGTGGCAGACATGCAGCACGACACCGTGCTGCGGCTAGCCGAAGTGCCCGGCATCTTCGGCATCAAGGAAGCAACCGGCAACATCGAGCGCGCGGCCTGGCTGATCAAGCACGCGCCCAAGGGTTTTTCGATCTATTCGGGTGACGACGGCACCGCGGTCGCGCTGATGCTGCTGGGCGGCCATGGCAACGTCAGCGTCACCGCCAATGTTGCACCGCGCCGCATGCAGCAGCTGTGCAAAGCCGCGATGGCAGGTGACGCCGCCGCCGCCCGCGAAATCCATTTCAGCCTGCTGTCGCTGCACCGCCAGCTGTTCTGCGAAGCCAGTCCTGCGCCGGCCAAGTGGGCGCTGTCACAGATGGGCCGCTGCCAGAATTTCCTGCGCCTGCCGCTGGTCGAATTGACTGCTGCCGGCCAGGCCCAGGTCGGTGCCGCGCTGCGCGAATGCGGCCTGATCTGAGCACCTTTCAAGTTTGAGCCAGAATCGCGGCCGATCTGGCTGCAGCCGCTTTTGGCGGCCGGCCCTCGTTCCAGCCAAGCGGCGGTCTTGTTTCTGACCGCCGACCGGAGATGTCCCAAGTGAATAAAGCCTTCGCGATCACGGCCGTCCGTGGCGCCGTTTTTGCCCTGATCGCCGCCAGTCTGGCCGGTTGCGGCATGCTCAGCAGCGTGTTGCCCGACGACAAGATCGACTACCGCAGCCAGGCTCGCAAAACGACGCCGCTGGAGGTGCCGCCGGACCTCACGCCGCTGGCACGCGACGGCCGCTACACGCCGCAAAACGGCAGCATCTCGGCCTCTGAGCTGGCAGGCGGCGCAAAGCCGGCTGCCGCTGCGGCTTCGGGCGCACCCACGGTGGCGCTGAGCCAGGCCGGCGACATGCGCATCGAGCGTGCCGGCGAGCAGCGTTGGCTGGTCACCAGCCGCAGCCCGGAACAGGTCTGGCCGCAGGTGCGCGAGTTCCTGCTCAACAGCGGGCTGCAGTTGTCCAAGGAGGACGCTGCAGCGGGCGTGATGGAGACCGAGTGGAACGAGAACCGCGCCAAGCTGCCGCAGGACATCATCCGGGAAAGCCTCGGCAAGGTCTTCGAGAGCCTCTACTCGACCGGCGAGCGGGACAAGTTCCGCATCCGCATCGAGCGCACCGCAAGCGGCGGCAGTGAGGTCTACCTGAGCCACCGCGGCCTGGAAGAGGTCTACAGCGGCCGTGACCGCGACAGCGGCACGATCTGGACCAACCGCCCCACCGACCACGACCTCGAGGCCGAGATGCTGTCGCGCATGATGCTGTCCATGGGTGGCAAGGCCGCAACCACCACCGCGGATGCCGGCAAGGCCGGCACCACGCCCGCCGCCGGCGGCAGTGCCAACAGCCGGCCCACAAAGGCCCGCGTGATCAGCGGCGAACCCTCTGCCACCATGCAACTGGACGATGGACTGGAACGCGCCTGGCGCCGGGTCGGCCTGGCGCTGGACCGCAGCGGCTTCACGGTCGAGGAACGTGACCGCACGCTGGGCTCGTACGCCGTGCGCTACGTGGACCCGAACGAAGCCTCCAAGGACGGCCCGAACTTCCTGATGCGCTGGTTCGGTGCAAAAGACCCGGCCGAAAAAGCGCTGGGCCGCTACCGCATCATGGTCAAGGCCGATGGCGCCAACGCCACCCGCGTCAATGTGCTGACTCCTGCCGGCGAGCCGGACAACGGCGCGAATGCGCAGCGCATCGTCACCTTGCTGGTCGAAGAGCTGAAGTATTGATGCCGCACGCCGGGTAACGGCTGTCGAATATCGAGGGCCCTGCGGGGCCCTTTTCCATGCCTGCAGCGACAGTTAGGCAACAGGTGCCGAAAGGCCAACAGGCAAACCGCGTGCCTATTCTTCGGCCGCGCTGGCCTGGCGGCTCAAGAGTTTCATGTCGGTTTCACAAGATACCGCCACCGCCCGCGGGACGGGATTCAGCAGCGTGGCACGAAACTGGTTCAGGCATGAAAAAAGCCACCCGAGGGTGGCTTTTTTCCAGTCGCCAGAAAGGCGACTCGGCAGCTCAGTTCGAAGCAGCCGATGCGGGCGCCATGGCGTCCGAAGCAGCTTCCGAAGCGGGTGCAACCGGGGCAGCAGCCGGAGCCGAAGCTTCGACAGCGGGAGCCGGAGCAACAGGAGCTTCTTCCTTCTTGCTGCAAGCAGCCAGGGCGGCAACGGCGATCAGGGAAGCCAGCAGGAGCGACTTGTTCATGAATGTCCTCGAAAACAAAAGGGGTCGAACAAAATTACCGGTAATTCTGGAAGCCCGCTTGTTCACGCGCGCCTCCTCCTCGCGAAAGGCCAAAAACGCTGGGAGAGTACACGTCATGCATCTACATGCGTACGCCCTGCTCCTGTGGACACGTTCCTGTACCTAGCTCTTGATTATACCGGTGCAACACCCGCCACTAGGGGCCTTCCCTATCAAGAAAAACCTTGGGCTGCCGACGCGCGGGCGCGAAACGTTGCCGTCACGCATCATTTCGGGGCACGCACACCGATTTGGCGTGGCGCCGCACGCACCCAGCCGCTTTCGGCCCAATCCTGCACCAGCGTCAGTGCCTCTTCGCTGAGCCTGGCCACCTCGCGCGGTGACAGCGCGCGCTGATCTGCAAGCTGGTGCATCAGCTTGGCATCGCGCCCACCCGCGCGGAAGGATTCGCCGTTCAGGAACACCTGGCGATCGTCGTACATCATGCGGGAACGTGCATCCAGCACCAGCCCATCACCAGGCTGCAGCGCCTCGCCACCGTCAAACCACACGGTCGCCTTCGGCTCGGTGAGCGACTCGCCCAGCGCGCTGTTGAGGCTGTAGGCATCGTTCAGCGCGGCGATCACCGCGTGCTGCGCAAAGCTTTGCAAAGCCTCGGGAATGCGGCCAGGCGTTGCGGTGGCCTCCTGCCTGGGGTCGCGGTATCGCGGTTCGCGCTCGGGCGCATCCAGCGCGTCCAGCATGCGCTGCAGCACGTCGCGCGCCATCTCGGTGGGCGTGGGCGTTCGAAAGCCGATCGAGCAGGTCATGCAATCGTCGCCTTCGGCCACGCCGTCATGTGCCCATTGCGGCGGCAGGTACAGCATGTCACCAGCTTCCAGCAGCCATTCCTGCTGGGGCTCGAAATTCGCCAGCAGCTTGACCGGAACACCCGGCACCAGGCTGTCGTCCTTGACCGGCCCGATGCGCCAGCGCCGGCTGCCGCTGACCTGCAGCAGGAACACGTCGTAGGAGTCGACATGCGGGCCGACACCGCCGCCATCGCTGGCATAGCTGATCATCAAATCGTCCAGCCGCGCCTCGGGCACGAAGCGGAACTGGCTCAGCAGATCGCGCGCAGCTGGCACATGCAGGTCCAGGCCCTGGACCAGCAGCGTCCAGCCGGCCTGCTTGGGGCTCGGCAGTTGGCGCCGCGTCAGCGGGCCGTGCTGCAGGCGCCAGCCAGGGCCGGCTTTTTTTGCCGCGGTGGTCTGGCGGATCAGGCGGGATTCGACATCGTCGCGCCCGGCCAGATCGAACAGCTCGGCACGCGCCAGCGGCGGCTGCACGCCGGGCACGGCCTGGCGGATCAGGTAAGGCTTTTTCTGCCAATGGCGGCGCATGAATTGCGCCGGCGAGAGGCCGCCCAGCAGCGGCAAGGAGAGATTGGGGTCCACGGTCATGGGGCGGCATTGTCCGCTGCTTGACCCTTCGCCTTGTGCGATCATTCCGCGATGGACATCACTTCACCTTGCGTGGTGACGCTGACCTGGATCCTGTCGGATGCCCAAGGTCAGCTCATCGACGAGCTCAGCGACCCGGTCGAATTTTTCTATGGCGGCGACGATTTGCTGCCCAAGGTGGAAGAAGCGCTGGAAGGCCAGACAACGGGCTTCGAAGCTCACCTGCACCTGGAACCTGAAAACGCCTTTGGCGAATACAACGCCGATCTGCTGTGCTATGAAGCACGCCAGCTTTTCCCGGAGGGGGTTGAACCCGGCATGCAGTTCGATGGCCTGCCCGAAGGCGCTGCCACGCCGGACATGCCTCAGGACCTGACCTACATCGTGACCGAGGTCTACCCGGAACATGTGGTGCTGGACGCCAACCATCCGCTGGCCGGCATGGCGCTTCGCCTGGAACTGAAGGTGGTCGACGTGCGCGAAGCGACCGCCGCCGAAACCGAAGCCGGCAGCGTCGAGCCGCCGGTGGTCGTCATGGGCGGCCCGCCGCCCGGCGCCTCACTGCACTGAATCAGCTTCTCAGGCCACGCCGGTCGAACCGAACCCGCCGGCGCCCCGGTCGCTGGCATCGAATGAATCGACGACGCGAAAGCTCGCCTGTACCACCGGCACGATGACCAGTTGCGCAATGCGCTCCATCGGCTGGATCGTGAACGCGACCTGGCCGCGGTTCCAGCAGCTCACCATCAACTGGCCCTGGTAGTCCGAGTCGATCAGGCCGACCAGGTTGCCCAGCACGATGCCATGCTTGTGGCCCAGGCCCGAGCGCGGCAGGATCAGCGCGGCGAGTCCGGCATCGGCAATGTGGATCGCCAGGCCGGTGGGGATCAGCGTGGTTTCGCCGGGCGCCAGCGTCACGGCTGCGTCCAGGCAGGCGCGCAGGTCCAGGCCGGCACTGCCGGGCGTCGCGTACGCGGGCAGCTGTTCACCGGCACGCGGGTCCAGCACCTTCAGTTCGATGGGGGTCATGTTCACTGCAAAGAGATCACTGAATTGGGTCACACGCCGGCCGTGCGGCGGGCGATCTCGGCCACCAGCTGGCGCGCCAGCGCCAGCTTGTCGCCAGCGGGCAGTTCGCGGTGGCCCGCGGCGTCCACCAGCACCAGCGTGTTGTCGTCGCGCCCAAAGGTCGCCGGACCGAGGTTGCCGACGATCAGCGGCACGTTCTTGCGCAGCAGCTTCTCGCGCGCATGCGTCAGCAGGTCCTGGCTTTCGGCTGCAAAACCGACGCACCAGGGCTTGTCCGGCAGGCTGGCGACGGCGGCCAGGATGTCGGGGTTCTCGGTCAGCTCGAAGCTGGGCGCGAGCTTCTTGCCGTCCTTCTTGATCTTGTGCTCGTTCATCACCGCCGGGCGCCAGTCGGCCACCGCCGCGGTGGCGACGAACACGTCGTGCAGCGGCGCCTGCGGCAGCACCGCATCAAACATCTGCTGCGCGCTTTGCACGTCGATGCGGCGCACGTGCGGCGGCGTCGGCAGGTGCACCGGCCCGGCGATCAAGGTGACCTCCGCGCCAGCTTCCTGTGCTGCTCGCGCGATCGCAAAGCCCATCTTGCCGCTGGAGTGGTTGGTGATGCCACGCACCGGGTCGATGGCCTCGAAGGTCGGGCCCGCGGTGATCAGCAGCTTCTTGCCGGCCAGCAGCTTGGGCTGGAACGAAGCGATCAGTTCATCGCGCAGTTCGTCCGCTTCCAGCATGCGCCCGTCGCCGATCTCGCCGCAGGCCTGGTCGCCAGCGGCCGGGCCCAGCACCAACGCGCCATCGGCCCGCAGCTGGGC
>NZ_VIDT01000305.1 GCF_006519715.1 Ideonella azotifigens | reverse complement strand
CCGGCCGCTGGATGAAGCGCAGGCTGAGGTGGGCCACGCCGGCCAGTTGTTCCGCTTTTTCGCAGCCGAGGTGCTGCGCCAGGCTGGCAACGAGCGTGCCCCTGGCAAGGGCCAGGCGCGTGCCCCGGCAGCTCGCGCGCCCGTCGGCGCAGTGGCGTTGATTGCGCCGTCGCAGTGCCCGTTTGCGATCCCCGCCGAGCAGATCGCGCCGGCGCTGGCCTTTGGCAACACCGTGGTCTTCAAGCCGGCAGAGCGCGCCTCGGCCTGCGGTTGGGCATTGGCCGAAGTCATCAGCCGGGCCGGACTGCCCGCGGGGGTATTCAATCTCGTGATGGGCAGTGGCCGGCTCGTAGGGCAAACCCTTGTCGACAGTCCCCTGATGTCTGCGGTCTGCTTCGCGGGTTCGGCTGCGATTGGCGAAGGCGTTCTTCAGCGCGCCAGCACGCGGCGCGCCAAGGTTCAGCTGATGCCCCTGCCGGTATGGCCACCATTGGCGCTGCCACAGGCTTCAACGGCTGGCGCGCGCCAGCTGGCACGGCGCGCCGCCGAGTTTTTCACTACCCCCGTCGCCGCCCGGGCGGCGCCTGTGTTCCGGGCATGAGCCCACGTTCTCGTCAAAGCAACCACAAGGAGACAGACATGATGAATTCCCGTTTGAACCGCCGCCACGTGCTGAGCGCGTTGGGCGCTGCCACGCTCTCGGCAGGCCTGCCGCTGGGCGCGCTCGCCGCCGACAAGAAGCTGGTCCTGGGCTTCTCGCAGATCGGCGCCGAAAGCGAATGGCGCACCGCCAACACCGAGTCGATCAAGGCCGCCGCAGCTGCCGCCGGCATCGAGCTGAAGTTCTCGGACGCGCAGCAGAAGCAGGAAAACCAGATCAAGGCGCTGCGCTCCTTCATCGCCCAGAAGGTCGATGTGATCGCCTTCTCGCCGGTGGTGGAATCGGGCTGGGAAACCGTGCTGCGCGAAGCCAAGGCCGCGAAGATCCCGGTCATCCTGACCGACCGCGCCGTCAACGTGAAGGACGATTCGCTGTACGTCACCTTCATGGGTTCGGACTTCCTGGAAGAAGGCCGCAAGGCCGGCCGCTGGCTGGTCGAGAAGACCAAGGGCTCGACCGGTGATGTGAACATCGTCGAGCTGCAAGGCACCGTGGGCTCGGCCCCGGCCATCGACCGCAAGAAGGGCTTCGAGGAAATCATCAAGGCCGACCCGAAGTTCAAGGTGATCCGCTCGCAGACCGGCGACTTCACGCGCGCCAAGGGCAAGGAAGTCATGGAAGCCTTCCTGAAGGCCGAGGGCAAGAAGATCAATGTGCTGTACGCGCACAACGACGACATGGCCATCGGTGCGATCCAGGCGATCGAGGAAGCCGGCCTGAAGCCAGCAAAGGACATCACCATCATCTCGATCGACGGCGTCAAGGGCGCCTTCGAAGCGATGATTGCCGGCAAGCTGAACGTCAGCGTCGAGTGCAGCCCGCTGCTGGGCCCGCAGCTGATGCAGGCCGCCCAGGACCTGAAGGCCGGCAAGACCTTGCCCAAGCGCATCGTCACCCAGGAATCCATCTTCCCGATGGAAGTCGCGGCCAAGGAATTCCCCAGCCGCAAGTATTGAGCTTTGATCGGATGATCGCGGGCCTGGCCCTCGGCCATCCGTACCCTCTCGGGGGACCTGGCGCCATGCGGCAGGTCAGGGGGGCTCTCTGAAATGAAACTGGAGACACGAACATGAAGTTGATGAACAAACGCACGCTGCTGCTGGCCACCAGCCTGATGGCGACCCTGGGCTGGCTGCAGCCCGCTGCCGCGCAGGACAAGGGCCCGATCGGCATCTCGATGCCGACCAAGTCCTCGGCCCGCTGGATCGCCGACGGCGACAACATGGTCAAGTACTTCAAGGACAAGGGCTACAAGACCGACCTGCAGTACGCCGACGACGACATCCCGAACCAGCTCGCGCAGATCGAGAACATGGTCACCAAGGGCGCCAAGGTGCTGGTGATCGCCGCCATTGACGGCACCACGCTGTCCAACGCGCTGCAGAAGGCGGCCGACAAGGGCGTCAAGGTCATCGCCTACGACCGCCTGATCAAGGGCTCGAAGAACGTCGACTACTACGCCACGTTCGACAACTTCCAGGTCGGCGTGCTGCAGGCCGGTGCCATCGTCGACAAGCTGGGCCTGAAGGCCGGCAAGGGCCCGTTCAACATCGAGCTGTTCGGCGGCTCGCCGGACGACAACAACGCCTTCTTCTTCTACGACGGCGCGATGTCGGTCCTGAAGCCCTACATCGACAGCGGCAAGCTGGTCGTGCGCAGCAAGCAGATGGGCATGGACAAGGTTGGCACGCTGCGCTGGGACGGCGCGGTGGCCCAGGCCCGCATGGACAACCTGCTGTCGGCCTACTACGGCAAGGACAAGGTCAACGCCGTGCTGTCGCCGTATGACGGCCTGTCGATCGGCATCCTGTCGTCGCTGAAGGGCGTGGGCTATTGCACCGCTTCGCAGCCGTGCCCCATCGTGTCCGGCCAGGACGCCGAGATCCCCTCGGTCAAGTCCATGCTGCGCGGTGAGCAGAGCGCCACCGTCTTCAAGGACACGCGGGAACTGGCCAAGGTGGTGGTCGGCATGACCGACGCGCTGCTGTCGGGCAAGCAGCCCCCGATCAACGACACCAAGACCTACAACAACGGCGTCAAGGTCGTGCCTTCGTTCCTGCTCAAGCCGATCTCGGTCGACATGAGCAACTGGAAGCAGGCCCTGGTCGACAGCGGCTACTACAAGGAAAGCCAGCTGCACTGATGCAGCGGCACCTCACCTGCGCACACGCCAAATTCGTATGAGTACTTCGTTGTTAGAAATGCGCGGCATCCGGAAGACGTTTTTCGGTGTTGTTGCGCTGGACCATGTGAACCTGAGCGTGCGCGCTGGTGAGATCCATGCCGTCGTCGGAGAAAACGGCGCCGGCAAGTCAACCCTGATGAAGGTGCTCAGCGGGGTCTACCCGCATGGCTCGTACGAAGGCGACATCGTCTTCGACGGCGAGGCCAGGGAGTTCTCGGGCATCGCCGACAGCGAGCGGCTGGGCATCATCATCATCCACCAGGAGCTGGCCCTGGTGCCGCTGCTGTCGATCGCCGAGAACATCTTCCTTGGCAACGAGCCCGCCAGGCGCGGTGTGATCGACTGGGGCCTGGTGCACCAGAAGGCGCGCGCCTTGCTGACCAAGGTCGGCCTGAACGAGTCGACCGCCACGCGGGTCACCGACATCGGCATCGGCAAACAGCAACTGGTCGAGATTGCCAAGGCGCTGGCCAAGGAGGTGCGGCTGTTGATCCTCGACGAGCCGACCGCCAGCCTGAACGAGACCGACAGCGATGCGCTGCTGGAGCTGCTGCTGGCGCTCAAGGCGCAGGGCATCGCCTGCATCCTGATCTCGCACAAGTTGAACGAGATTGCCAAGGTGGCCGACTCGATCACCGTGCTGCGCGACGGTTCCACCGTCTCGACGCTGGACTGCCGCGACAACCCGCCGTCGCAGGACCTGGTGATCCGCCACATGGTCGGCCGTGAAATGGCCGACCGTTATCCGCGCCGCGTCCCGAAGATCGGCAACACCGTGTTCGAGCTGCGTGACTGGCGTGTCTACCACCCGCAGCACTCCGACCGGCTGGTCGTCAAGGGCGTGGACCTGAACGTGCGCCGTGGCGAGATCGTCGGCATTGCCGGGCTGATGGGCGCCGGCCGTACCGAGCTGGCGATGAGCGTCTTCGGCCGCTCTTGGGGCCGGCGCATCAGCGGCAGCGTGAAGATGGACGGCCAGGAAGTCGACGTCAGCACGGTGCAGAAGGCGGTGGGCCACGGCATTGCCTACGTCACCGAAGACCGCAAGTCGCTCGGCCTGGTGATGGGCGACAGCATCGCCCGCAACACCTCGCTGGCCAACCTGCCTGGCGTGGCCAAGGCGGGGGTGATCGACGAGGCCAAGGAATTCAACGTCGCCAGCGAATACCGCCGCAAGCTGGCCACCCGCTGCTCGGGCGTGCAGCAGCAGGTGCTGAACCTCTCGGGTGGCAACCAGCAGAAGGTCGTGCTGGCCAAGTGGCTGTTTGCCAATCCCACGCTGTTGATCCTGGACGAACCCACGCGCGGCATCGATGTCGGCGCCAAGTTCGAGATCTACAGCCTGATCGCCCAACTCGCCGAAGAAGGCCGAGCCATCCTGATGATCTCTTCCGAAATGCCCGAATTGCTGGGCATGTGCGACCGCGTCTACGTGATGAACGAGGGCGAGTTCGTCGCCGAGTTCCCCGCGGCAGAAGCCTCGCAGGAAAAGATCATGCATGCCATCGTCAATGCCACGCGCCTCGAACGCCATGACTGCAGTGTCTGATACCAATACCCCCCAGCGCCCCGCCGCCTTGCCAGTGGCTTCCTCCGCAGCGCGTTTCCTGAAGCAGCACCTGCGCGAGTACGGCATGCTCATGTCACTCATCGTGATCATGGGCTTCTTCCAGTACGTGACAGACGGCACGCTGCTGCAGCCGCTGAACCTCACGAACCTGGTGCTGCAGAACAGCTACATCGTCATCATGGCGCTGGGCATGCTGCTGGTCATCGTCTCGGGTCACATCGACCTGTCGGTCGGTTCGGTCTGCGGCTTCATCGGCGCGCTGGCCGCGGTGCTGATGGTCGACTACAACTGGAATTTCGTCGCGGCTTCGCTGGTCTGCCTGATCGTTGGCGCGGTGATCGGTGGTGCCCAGGGCTGGTTCGTCGCCTACTTCCGCATCCCGTCCTTCATCGTCACGCTGGCCGGCATGCTGGTCTTCAAGGGCCTGGCGCTGGCGCTGCTGAAGGGCCAGTCCGTCGGCCCGTTCCCGGACGAGTTCCAGAAGCTCAGCTCCGGCTTCATCCCCGACGTGTTCGGCGGCGCCGAAATGCGGGTCACCTCGCTGCTGCTGGGCGTGATCGTCTCGGTGGTGATGGTGGTGGCGGGTTGGTGCGAGCGCTGGCACCACCACCGCCACGGCATGGAGACCGAGCCGCTGGTGCTGTTCGTGCTGCGCAACCTGATCTTCGCTGGCCTGCTGATCGCGCTGGCCTGGCTGATGGCCTCGTACAAGGGCCTGCCGAACGTGCTGATCATCATGTTCGTGCTGATGGTGCTCTATGAGTTCGTCACCAGCCGCACCACGCTGGGCCGGCGCATCTACGCGCTGGGCGGCAACGAGAAGGCCGCGCGCCTGTCGGGCATCAAGACCGAACGCCTGGCCTTCCTGACCTTCGTCAACATGGGCGCGCTGGCGGCGCTGGCCGGCCTGGTTTTCGCCGCGCGGCTGAACACCGCCACGCCCAAGGCCGGCCTCGGCTTCGAGCTGGACGTGATCGCCGCCTGCTTCATCGGCGGCGCTTCGGCCTCGGGCGGCGTGGGCCGCGTGATGGGCGCGGTGATCGGCGCCTTCGTGATGGGCGTGATGAACAACGGCATGTCCATCCTCGGCATCGGCATCGACTACCAGCAGGTCATCAAGGGCCTGGTGCTGCTGGCTGCCGTGTGTGTCGACGTCTACAACAAGAACAAGGGCTGAGTCGCATGACCGCCGCGTCGTCCGCCAATCCCGTCGTGCTGCAGCTCACCGGCATTGGCAAGCGCTTTGGCCCGGTGCAGGCGCTGCGCAATGTCAACCTGACCCTGCGGGCCGGCGAGGTGCATGCGCTGATGGGCCAGAACGGCGCGGGCAAGTCCACGCTGATCAAGGTGCTCACGGGGGTCTACCCGGTGGACGCGGGCGAGATGCTGCTGGGCGACACGCCGGTCGCCGCGGCCACACCGCGCGATGCGCAGACGCTGGGCATCAACACCGTCTACCAGGAGGTCAACCTCTGCCCGAACCTGTCGGTGGCGGAAAACATCTTCGCCGGCCACTACCCCCGCCATGGCGCCAAGGGCGCGTGGCGCATAGCCTGGCGGCGCATGCAGGACGACGCGCGCGCCTTGCTGGCCCGGCTGAACCTGGACATCGACGTGAGCCGCGTGCTGGGCAGCTTCCCGGTCGCGGTGCAGCAGATGGTGGCCATCGCGCGCTCGCTGCACGGCCAGTCCAAGGTGCTGATCCTCGACGAGCCCACCTCCAGCCTGGACCGCGATGAAGTCGCGCGCCTGTTCGGCGTGCTGCGCCAGCTGCGGGCGCAAGGCCTGGCCATCCTGTTCGTCAGCCACTTCCTGGACGAAGTCTACGAGCTGGCCGACCGCATCACCGTGTTGCGCAACGGCGAGTACGTGGGCGAATACCTGCCCGCCAACCTGGACGCACCAGCGCTGATCAGCGCGATGATCGGCCGCGCCTTCACCGCCAGCACCGGCGCCGTGCGGGCCGGT
>NZ_VIDT01000304.1 GCF_006519715.1 Ideonella azotifigens | reverse complement strand
GCGCCACCGGGTCTGGCAGCAGGCGCATCCAGGAGACGACGGGCGTTTCCCTCTCCCGCGGCAGTTCCAGCTTGGTCTGCCAGCCCAGGCACACCAGCACGCCATGCACGGCCAACACCACCAGCCCGGCAACGGCGCGCCGCCGGGCCGGCGCGGCGCGAAGGTCCAACTTCAAGCGCCTGGCCCACAAAGGGCGACAAGCCGGCATGCCACAGACAGGGAAGACAGGGTTCTCATGGCGCTCGGCAGGCAAACATCAAACTTGCAATGCTAGGCGCCACGCACTGTGGACTTTCATGCGCCAACGTCAGCCAGCGTAAAGATCGGATGATCGGCGCGCCCGGCATGCGCTCCCCGGGTGATGACCGGCCACGGCCTCGCACGGACAATGCGCGCGCCCAAAGAACCTCGCACCCCCATCGCCATTGAAGGAACCTTGTGAATCCGCAGTCGCCACTCCGCCGCTTTTCCCGAACCCTGTTTGTCATGTTGTCGCAGTTGGTGGGCCTCGCGGCATCGCTGCCGGCGCACGCGGCAGATTCGAGCGAACCCTTCGAGCTGAAGGCCTCGCTCAAGTATGCGAATGCCTCCGATCAATACCTGATGGTCTACAGCAGCAACGAGGCGACCAGCGGCCCGAACATCTACAGCCGGGCGCTGAAGTCGGACGGCACCCCGCTGGGCACCGATGTCCGCCTGTCCAGTCAAACCGGCAAGATGACCAAGCCCGTGCTCGCCTATGGCGCCAAGTCCGAGCGGTTCCTGGTCGTCTGGGGCCGCAAGCTCGCCGACGAGTCCAGGGCGGAGATCGTCGGGATGAGCCTGGGCCTGAGCGGCGGCGTGGTCCATGAAGAATTCCGGATTTCCGTCTCCGACCTGTACGACCAACGCCCGTCCATCGCCTACTGCCCCGGCCGCGACCGGTTCCTCGTCACCTGGTCAAGAGGCGCGCAGTACGACTACGAGAACGGCGACTCCGATGTCTACGGGCAGTTCATCGCAGGCGATGGCAGCCTCATGCAGGGCGGCAATTTCCTGATCGCCACCGGCGCGAAGAATCAGTTCAAGCAGGACGTGGACTGCGATGAATTGAACGACCGCTTCCTGGTCGTCTGGGAAGACCAGCGCCAGGAGGCAAGCAAGGACGACATCTATGGGCAACTGCTGTCGTCGGACGGCACCCTGCTGGGCAACAACTTCCTGATCGCCAGCACCCCGGACACCGAGCGGCGCCCAGTGGTGGCGGCAAGCGCCAAGACCGGGACCTACCTCGTGGTGTGGGAGGTCGAGATGGCAGACGCCAGCGTTCGCATGTTCAGCCAGACCATCGACCCGAACGGCAATGTGCTGGGCACGCCCACCCTCATCGGTTCAAACCTCGGTGGCGACCGCAATCGCGCCGCGGTGGCCTACCTCAAACAGCAGGACATGTTCCTGGTGGCCTTCGACAATTCGGCATTCGGCGACTACTCTGACGGCATCTATGGCCAGTTCGTCGCCAGCAACGGCAAGCTGCGCCAATACGCCTTCCCGCTGACCATTGCGCAAAAGGGCCAGTACCGGCCGGACGTGGCCGCCGCCAGGAACACCTTCCTGGCCGTCTGGACCGACTACCGAACCACCGTGAACAAGGACAGCACGCACAACGTCTACGAGTACTTCGGGCGCGTCATCGGCAACGACATGGCCTTGTCGTCACGCTGGAAGAACCCCGAAAGCAAGTAGCCACGCGCTGCAGCAGCTTGCGCATGGACCTGCATGAACGGCCATTCAGGTCGAGCGTGCAGGCCCGGTGATCGGTTTGACGCGGGGTCGAAACGCTTCACAGCGTCGCATCTGTGAAGTAGACCATTTGTTGGCCGAAAGTGAGCCATAACCTGACCGTACTTGCGCGAGTTGGGCCGGCCTCGGCCCAACTCAGAAGGCATGACTTGGCCAAGCTTTCAAAACGGAAAGCATAACGTGGCCAAGCTTCCGCCAACCCTAAATGCGCGTCGCCAAAAGGCCGCCGTGCCAAGCCTGGTCAGGCAATGCGAGAACAAGCACCCACTCAAATGAATCAACCCGGGTTTCGAGGAGGCTGTTTGGTTTAAGTCAGGTACCCCCCTCTACGGCACCCGCTCGCGCTGCAGAGGCAGCAGCAAACGACTCTATGGCATCGATGACTGCATCGGTGTCACCCGTCCACCACCAGTGCGAGTCGCCCTGCAGCGGCAGAAACTCGGCGCGCCCGATGCTGCGCGCCAAGTGTTCTCCGGCCTCGAAGCGAACTGCGCGATCGCCACGGCGATGCATCACGAGTGTCGGAGCCGTGATGCGCGGCAGCAGCGGCCGCACGTCCATTTCGCGCAGACCTTTCAGCACAGCGCGCATGCTGGCCGGCGACGCCGACTGGCGCAACATGCGCGCCCACCATGCGCAAGTTTCGGGATCGTCGCGCAGCGTGGGCGCAAAGGTCTGGATGTCCGCCGGACCGCCCCAGCCGGCGATGAGCGAGTCCATCCAGTGGTCAAAGGAGTCGCCGCGCAGCGCCCAGGGGTAGTCCGCGTCGCGACTGCCTCGGGCAAGCGAGCCGAACAGGATCAGCCCGCTGACGCCTTGTGGGTGTTGCGCCGCGATGTGAATGGCCGCCGGTCCGCCTTCGGACGAGCCGAACAGCCAGGCGCGCCCGATGCGTGCTGCAGCAAGCACGGTGAGCACGTCGTCTGCGGCGGACTCGACCGTGCTCACCTCGCCAAGCCGCTCGGACAAACCAACTCCGCGACGATCGAACACGACGACGGTGAAACGTCTTGCGAGCCGGCCGATGGCCTCGCGGATCCCAGGGTGTTCCCAGCCGATTTCGATGTGCGAGACGAACCCCGGCAGCATGACCAGCGCCTCGCCACCCTCGCCGACGGTGGCGTAGGCCACCGAGCCGTGCTTTCCTGTCGCGAAGCGGATCGGCAGTGTCGTGATCGGCGAAGACGGCGCTTCGCGCCGGCCGTGCGCCAGCGCTGCGGCGCGCTCCTTCTCCTGGAGGTAGGCCTGTTCGGTAGCGGGCGCCGGCTTGGTGCCGAACTCGGCACGCAGCGCGTCAGCGCAGCGCATGAACGCTGCATCAACGCCCGCGCCGTCGCGAGCGTCGGCGGCCAGCGCCATGAGGAGCACATAGGACGGCTCGGCATACGGGTCGAAGGCGAGCAGCCGCTCGGCAGTTCCGATCGCGGCCTCGGCACACCCCTGCGCCCGCTGGTGTTCGGCCAGGCAGGCGAGCATGCGGGTCAGCAGATGGACATGCTCGATCCGCTGCATGCGCACCCAGTCGTCGAACTCGTCGGACCCGAACGTCAGCCCATCGAGCAATGGTTCGCACGCGCGCTCCGCCAGCGACTCGATGTCGGCCTGGGGGGGCGGCACTGCTGTGCCGGCAATCATGGCTTGGGCGAGGCTGCGGAATTCGAGCGCTTCGCAACGCAGCGCTCCCGCGGCGAACGAGATGCTGCGTTCATGGCTGTCGATCAGCGCGCGGCCGCAGCGGGCCTCGAGTTCGTAGATGAGTCGGCGCAGCCGCCCCAGTCCGACGGCCGCTGCGGCCTCGGGCCAGAGCATGCGTGCCGCCTGGTCGCGTGAGATCGGTCGCCGCTCAAGCGCCAGCATCGCCATCAGCCCGTAGGCGCGCTGCAGCGAGATGCGTAAGCGCTCGCCGGCCAGCACCAGCGACGGCACCCCGAACAGGTTCAGCAGCAGCGCAGGTGGCTCGGCGGGGTGCATCCGAGCATGGTAGTCAGAGTTCCTCGGTCCCACGTGAAAGGACGTTTCAAGGACGCGCGCGCCATAAGGTTGAGGCACTCACCGCCCCAGACAGATGCATGGAGGAGCCCGTCATGCTTGCCGAATCTTCAACCGTCCGGTCCTGCCAGGCCGCGTCCAGTGCATGCGCACCGGCGAACCCCGTCGGGCTGGGCATCCTCCTCGTGCCTGCGATGGGGGTCGCTGCGCGTTTCTACGAGCCCTTCTTGGCTCAGCTCTCGGCGGCATGCGGCGCGGCGACCGTGACGACGCTTGAGTTGCCCGGGCATCGCCATCCTGGCCATCTTGCCGCTTTTCCTTGTCATCGACCTGCTGTTTCCGCCGCCGGCAGGCGCCCGCACACGAGAGTGGCGCGCGCCGCTGCGGTGACGGCCGCCAATGGGGGGGATGCACGCTGCGATGGCCGGATTCGGTGCCGGCCTGCGTGGTACCGGGCAGGGTCTTCGGGCACACCTTGGCCCCACCCAAACCGAGGAGCTCGTTCATCGCCGCCGACTGCCACCGAAACGACCATGGCACCGACGAAATCTACAGACTGTCGCGTCTGTTGCCACGCGCACGGCCGGGTTTCACCGTCGGCCTCGCCCAACGCGGTGCGCTACGCCGCCTTCGGATGTGCGAGGTGGAAGGCGCGTTCGCTGGTCCAGCCGCCGAGGCGCGGCGATGCCAGCGCAACACCCTGTACCTCGACAGGTGCCACGACGATTAATCGATCTGCAGCCGTCCAACGGGCGGCCTAAGGGACGGACGTGCCGACCGTTTTTTCGGCGCAATTTAAAGGAGAGATCATGCAAAAACAGGAAACCCAGGGCCACGAAGCCCCGGCCTCGACGAAGGGCGATACCAATGATTCGCATGGCCCCAGCAGTTCGGCATTGGAGAGCAGCATCGTGAAAACCTCTCCGGCTCGACTTTTCCGCTTGCACCAGAGGCGAAGGGCGGGCAGGGCTCCTTCCCGCGTTCTGTGCGCGCTCGCTACCGGTGTGGCAGCCGCCGCGCTGACCCTCGCGGGAACGCCCGCCAGGGCGGCCGGCTACACCAACATCCGCGTCTGGAACACGACTCACTGCCTGGACAACGCCACCGACAATGCCTCGAAACTGCAGATGTGGTCGTGCGACAGCGGTAGCGACGAGAAGTGGCTGAAGATCTACAACTCCCAACTCGGTTCGTTCCGCTTCATCAACCAGCGCACGGGCCGATGCATCACGGCGCCGTCCTCCGGCGGGGCGGCGATCACCATGAAGGACTGCGACCTCCAGGCGCTCAACCAAGAGTGGACTGTCTACTATTCCGACCACACGTCCACTGGCTGGTACTACATGTGGCAAAGCGCTTCGCTGAGCGGCTACTGCCTGAACACGGACAGCGTGGGCAACGGCACCGTCATCACTAGTCAGGGCTGCAATCTGGCCGACCAGTATCAGCACTGGCTCGAGGGTTAAAGCACGAGGGGTCGGCCGCCGTCATGCGTGCAGGCTCAAGTGGGCTCTGTCGCGACCCGGATAACAGGCGCGTGATAGCCAACGCGGGCGGGCCGGTTCAGTGCACCAGCGAGTAGAACTGGTTGGCTGCGGAGATGACTTGGCCATCGGGGCAGGTCATCTGCCCCCTGTTGATCATGTGCATGGTTTCGATGCAGGCGATGATCTTGGCCGCCGACCAGAACGACTTGAATCCGAGCATCGGCCGGACGCGCCGCTTGGTGGCTCGGAGGTCCCTCAGCGTAGACCTCCCGGTCCACTGTGTGAAGTTCGGCAATTGCTGGCTGGAAAATCAGGCATGACAAGGCGGCATTTGCACGCCGCGCGCTGGTTCCGGCCAGCCATTCGAGGCATAACGTGGCGAAGCTTTTAGGAGCACCACCAAAAACGTGGCTGAACTTCCTAGGGTGCGCAAGTGCTTGACGCACAAAGAAGACAGACCGCAAATCCTTGCCGGGTTACGCGGTATCGGCAGTGATCAGCACACTGGTCATGGCGAATGCGGCCAAGTTATGGGCATGCTCGACAAGCATCGACCTTCTTGCGGTTCCTCGTTGGTGGTGCGCCCGGCTGGGATCGAACCAGCAACCCCTGGCTTCGGAGGCCAGTACTCTATCCATTGAGCTACGGGCGCCACGGAGAGGAACGCGGATTCTAGCAGGGCTGCGACGGCTGCTCTCTCCCTGCAAGGCCGGCCGCACGCCAGCGCGGTGGCGGACTTGATCCATGTCTAGCGCAGGTGACGGGGGCGGCGCACGGGGTGCATACCCCGCCCCGTCCCGGTGGACCCGCTGGCTATACTCGCACGCTTGAGCGGCCAGGGCGCCCGTGCACTGGCCGTCGGCCTGGGGTTTCAGCGATGCTGAACGCCGCGGGATTGCGATAGATCAAACACCAAGCGAGACGAGGACCTCATGAGCGACGCTCACGTTGAAGCACACGGCGCCCCGCACGACAGCGCGCATGACGGGCCACATGAAGGGCCGATCAAGACGCCCAAGCAGCTGGTGGTGACAGTTGTCGCCTCCTTCCTGGTGCCCATCCTGGTGATCATCATGCTGATCAACTTCGTGGCCTTCGGCAACAAGGAAGCGGCAGGCACCGACGCGCT
>NZ_VIDT01000303.1 GCF_006519715.1 Ideonella azotifigens | reverse complement strand
GCTGTGATGCCGGCGCCCTCCCGCTTCGCCTGGTGCATCACCGGTTCCGGCCACTTCCTGGAAGAGTCGCTTGCGCTCGCGGCGCGCTTGCCGCAGGTTGACCTGTTCCTGTCGGCCGCCGCCGAGGAGGTGCTGCCTATCTACAAGATCGGCCTCGACGAACTGCGACCCGATTTCAGGATCTTCCGCGACAAGACCGCCAGCGCGGTGCCGGTCGGCACGCTGTATGAGAACGTGTATCACACCGTCGTCGTCGCGCCGGCCACCAGCAACACGGTCGCGAAGTGCGCCTTCGGCATCAGTGACACCTTGCCGACCAACATGTTCGCGCAGGCCGGCAAGCTCGGCATCCCGGGCATCGTGTTTGCATGCGACACCGAGCCGGTGGTCGTGACGCGCTCGCCGCACGATTGGGTCACGCTGCGGCCCAGGCGCATCGAGTTCGACAATGTCGATCGGCTGCGCGACATCGATTTCTGCCAAGTCGTGGCCTCGCCTGCCGAACTCGAAGCGGCGCTTGCCACGCGCCTGAAGGAACTTTCGCTCGCATGGAACACATCGTCTTCCTGACTGGACGCCTCGCCGAGGCCAGCCTTCGGCGCGTTCTGGGCGGGATGGATGCGCTGCCGTTCAGCTGGGAGGTGCGTGAGATCGGCCTGCAGGTCGCCGCGCTGATGACGGCCGAGATGATCCAGCGCCGCGTGCTTGCGCCGCTCGGCGCCGACCGCATGATCGTGCCTGGCCGTTGCCGGGGCGACATGGACGCACTGACGCGCCACTACGGCATCCCGGTCGAGCGTGGCCCCGAGGAACTGAAGGACCTGCCGCGCCACTTCAACCGCGCCGCCAAACCGATCGACCTGACCGAATACGAGGTCGCGATCTTTGCCGAGATCGTCGACGCGCCGCAGCTCAGCGTGGCGCAGATCGTCGCGCGCGCCGGCGTGCTCGCGGCCGACGGTGCCGACGTGATCGACCTCGGCTGCCTGCCCGAAACGCCTTTCGATCACCTCGTCGAGAGCGTGCAGGCCTTGAAGGCGGCCGGCTTCGCCGTCAGCGTCGACTCGATCAACCCCGACGAGTTGCTGCGCGGCGGCCGCGCCGGCGCCGACTACCTGCTGAGCCTGAACCTCGACACGCTGTGGGTGGCCGACGAGGTCGCGTCCACGCCGGTGCTGATCCCGCGTGTGCCGGCGGACGAGGCCTCGCTGTTCGAGGCGGTGGAGGCCATGCAGCGGCGCGGCCGGCCGTTCCTCGCCGACTCGATCCTCGATCCGATCCCGTTCGGCTTGACCGCCTCGATCGTGCGCTACCACCGCCTGCGCGAGCGCTTTCCCGATGCGCCCATCATGATGGGCGTGGGCAACCTGACCGAGCTCACCGAGGCCGACACCAGCGGCATCAACGCGCTGTTGTTCGGCATCGCGGCCGAGTTGAACGTCGCGGCAGTGCTGACAACGCAGGTCAGCGCGCATGCGCGCCGCGCGGTCCGCGAGGCCGATTGGGCGCGCCGCATCATGCATGCCGCCGCGCGCCACCAGACCTTGCCCAAGGGCATGAGTGGCGCACTGATGACGGTGCATGCCAAGCACCCGTTCCCCGACACGCCGCAGGAGATCGAACAGGTCGCCGCCCAGGTGAAGGACCCGAATTTCCGCGTGCAGGTGTCGGCCAGCGGCCTGCACGTCTACAACCGCGACGGCCTTCGCCTCGGCCAGGGCGCGTTTGAACTCTGGCCCCAGCTCAAGCTCGAGGGCGATGCCAGCCACGCGTTCTACATGGGCGTCGAACTCGCGCACGCCGAGATCGCCTGGCAACTGGGCAAGCGCTATGTGCAGGATCAGCCGCTGGACTGGGGCTGCGCGGTCGCGACCGATGCCGGCGACCTCAACACCTGGTGCGCACCGGGCAGCACGATGACGAGCGCGAAGACCGGCCGCGCACGCGCCGCGGCTGCCGTTTCTCCGACCGAACCGAACGATGAATGACGTGATTTTTGAAACCGTGATCAGCACGGTGGCCCCTGATGGCGTGCCGCATGTTGCGCCCATGGGCATTCGCTACCGCCAGACCGAGGCCGGCAGCGACGTGATCCTGATGCCGTTCAAGCCGTCGACCACGCTGGCGAACATCGTTGCGAACCGCCATGCGGTGCTCAACATCGTGGCCGACACGCGCGTCTTCGCCGGCTCGGTCACGGGCCGCCGCAACTGGCCGGTGCGGCCTGCCGAACGCATCGAGGGCGTGCGGCTCGCCTGCGCGCTCAGCCACGTCGAGCTCGAGCTCGCCGAACTGCAGGACGATGCGCAGCGCCCGGTGCTGCGCATGGCGCGCGTGTTCGAGGTGAACCATGCGCCCTACATCGGCTTCAACCGCGCGCAGGCGGCGGTGATCGAAGGGGCGGTGCTGGTGAGCCGCTTGCACATGCTGGCTGCGGAGAAGGTGGATGCCGAGATGCGCTACCTGCAGATCGCAATCGACAAGACTGCCGGCCCCGAGGAGCACGAGGCCTGGGGCTGGCTGACCGAGGCCATCGCTCGCCACCGCGCGGCGGCAGCCGATTCGACGCCACCATGCTCCCAGGAGAAGCGGCCATGATGCGCATGCGCATGCTGGTTAGCGTTCGCGATGTGGCCGAGGCGCGCATCGCCGCGCGCAGCGGCGCGGATTTCATCGACCTCAAGGAGCCCCGCGACGGCGCACTCGGCGGTTTGCCGGTCGATGCGGTTGCACGGGTCGTGCAGGCCTTGCGGGAGCAGGGCAGCCCGCAGCCCATCAGCGCCACGATTGGCGACCTGCCGATGAACGACCTGCCTGCGATCCTGGCGCGCGTCGAAGCGGTCGCGGCCTGCGGCGTCGACTACGTGAAGGTCGGCATCGAACGCGAGACGGCCTCGGGCGCGGTGCTCGATGCGCTGGCCGCGACCGGCCACCGGATCATCCCGGTTTTCATTGCCGACCGCGGGCTCGACTTCGAGCAGGTCGCGCACGCGTGTGCGCTGAAGTTCCCCGGCATGATGGTCGACACGGCCGACAAGCTCGCAGGCAGCTTGTTCGATCTGATGCCTGTCGCCGATTTGCGGCGTTTCGTCGCCCGGGTTCGCGCCAGCGGCGCGCTGGTGGGTCTGGCCGGCGCGCTGCGTCATGCGCAACTCCCGGCCTTGCAGGAACTTGCGCCCGATTTCGCGGGCTTTCGCAGTGCGGTGTGCGCGGGCGACCGCAGCGGGGCGCTTGATCCTGAACGTCTGCGTGAACTGGCCGCGCGGCTGCGCGCCGCGCCGGCACCCCTCAGCGCCTGAAACGCCTGAGTCGGTTCAACCGTCGAGGTCGCGCAGCCCGCCGAGCAACAGCGCGCGCATGCGCGGCAGTTCGTGCTTCGCCATGACCTCGATCGGGAATGCGGCGCCGCGCGCGCCGCCTTGAAAGCTCTCGTCCAGCACGCCTGCCGCACCGAGTTGCGCCAGCGTTTGAGACCGGTCGATCTCGCACGACTTGATGACCACCAGGCGCTCCGCGTTCAGCTCGTGCGCCAGATCGAGCGCGATGGTGTCGGAGGTGGCGTCCCAGTTGGTTCGCGCATCCGGCGCGTCGCGCTGCAGCTCGAACGGCAGCCAGATCGCCGCGCGGCCCTTGTGCAGCACGCCGGCAATCTCGGCCTTGCTCGCGGCGAGTTGCAGTGCCGGGTTCATCGCGTGCAGCTGGTAGCCGGTTTGCACCATGGCCAGCACCGCCATGTTGTGCGCGGCCAGGTCGTTGAACTGCCACAGCGCCTGCGTGCGCCGCACTTCGTCGGCGAGGCCGCCACCGCCGCAGACGATGGTCACGCGCCCGCCGCCGAGTTTTGCGAGCAGATCCAGCCACTCCGGCAGCGCCGGATCGGCCATGAGACTGCCACCGATCTTGACGACCCACATCAGCGCAGCCCGGTATCCAGCAGTGCGGCGACGGCCACTGCAGGGGCACACACCTGGGCCCAGCGGGCAACAGCGTAGGTGCCCGGCAACGCGTCGGCGGCGATGCGCGCCACGTCGAAGCCGTAACGCAGGTGTTCGCGGGTCGGGCCGGCTTGCGAGACCACGTCGGCGATGAGAAAGTCGCCGCAGCCCGCGCTCAGCGCCACCGCCGTGTCGGACAGGCCGTGCGCGGCCACCACCCGGCGCAACTGGCTTGCAAGTTCGTCGACCTGCCGTGCACGCCAGGTGCGGGCGAACGCGAGCCAGTCGTCCGAGCTGGCCTCGCGCGCATCGAGGCCGATCATCCGCGCCAGGCGCTTTTCGGTGGCGGGCAGGTCCTTGGGCGCGTTGTCGGCGGCAGTGTGCAGGTCATGCGCGGGGTCGAGTTCACCGGTGAGCCGGTAAACATCGGCAGTGGTCGCGAAGAACTCGTTCATCACATTCATCTCCACACCGCGCCATGCGACACGCGGCCCGAGCGCGCACAACGGCGTGCGCACCACGCCCTGGTAGACGAGTTCGCCGCTGGCCAGCCGCTGGGCATCGCTGCGGCTCGTGCCGAGCACGCGGCCGGCGCGAAAGGCGATCAGGTCGGTTGTCGTGCTGCCGATGTCGATCAGCACGCCTTCGGCTATGCACTGCGCCGCGTGCAACGCGGTCGCGCGCCAGTTGGCCGACGCGATGTGCGCCCATTGCGCACCGACTTCAGCGGTCGGGCACCACGGCCCCTCGCCGGTGAAGAAGTGCAGGGCGCCCGGAGCCGACGGTGCCAGCGTGTCGGCCAAGGTCGCTGCGATGCGTTGCACGCCTTCTTCGCGGTGCTCGAACAAGTCGGTCATCTCGCCGGTCATCGTGACCGCGTGGGTCGCCGACGCGAACTGCGGCCAGCGGGCCCGCGCGATGTGCAGCACATGCGCCAGGTGCTCAATGCCTTGCCAGAGCGGGCAGGCCCACTGCGTCACATCGACGACGCGGCCATTGCGCATCAGGCAGGCCTTGACATGCGCGCCGCCGATGTCCCAGCCGACAATGTGAAGCGGTTCAGGTGAGGGCATGGGCGAGCTCCTGGTGATGCGCATCCAGCACTGCCGCCGCGACGTTGCGACCAAGGGTCGCCGACAGGCCCACATACGCCATCGTCGCGCGCGGGTTGATCTCGATCAGCACCGGCCCGCGCTGCGCGTGCCAGACCAGATCGATGCCGACATACCCGCGCAGCCCGGGGAAGCTTCGGGCGAGCGTCCGGGCCCAGGCGCGCAGGGCCCCCATGCGCGGGTCGGTGCCCTGCAGCACATGGATCTGCACGCCTTCGAAGCTCACGGCCCCGAGCGCATCGATCGCGAGATGCTGCCGGTTCACACTCAGCAGCTCGGCGTCTTGCGCGCTGCACAGCAGCGAGAGGCTGAGCGGTTCGCCTGCGACCCAGGCTTCGAGCACCACCGCGTCGCCGCGCTCGCGGCGAGCCGCCATGTCCTCGAGTGCTGCAGCGCGCGTGTTGTGCACGCGGGTCGCGACGGCGCCAGCACCGTCGTCCGGCTTGACGACCCAGCGGCGCGTGGCCGGTGATGCTGCGAAGGCGAGCGGTGTCGTCACGCCTTGCCCGGCGGCATGGGCGATCGTGGCGCGTTTGCTCGAAGCGAGTGCGATCGCTGCGCCGTCGCAGCCCAGCCAGCGGCTGGCGTCGACCGCGCGCTGCATCTGCGCAAGCACGCCGTCGGTCTCCGGCGCGATGACCCAGGTTCGATCATGCAGGCGCGACTGCTGCGCGACGAATTCGGCCGAACCGATGGCACGCTCGCCCGAGGCGTGCAGCGGGGCCGCAATTGGGGTCGCGCCCGGCGGCACCTCCGTGGCATGCGGGCCAGTCGCAACCGAGACCGCACAATCGCCGGTGCGCAGCAAATCACGCACGACCGCATCGCGCATCTCGCGGCCGGCGGCGAGCAACTCTTCCGGTGCGTCTGCTGTACCGCCGGCGCTCAGGTGCTCGTAGACGAACACGCGCATCATCGCGGCAACCGCAGCGTGCAATCTCCGCAGGCGACCCACGTGACCACAGACTCTGAAATGAACGGCAGCATGACCCTGATTCCGGTGATCGATCTGTTGAAGGGCCGGGTCGTGCGCGCTGTGCGCGGCGATCGGCAGGCATACCGGCCGATCGAGTCGGCCTTGTGCGCGAGCAGCGACCCGTTGACGGTCGCGAGGATCCTGGTCGACCACTGCGCGGCGCGCCAACTGTACGTGGCCGACCTGGACGCGCTGACGGGCGGCTCAGTCCAACACGGGTTGCTGCGCGAATTGCTCGGCGCGCTGGCAGGCATTGAGCTGTGGGTCGATGCGGGCTTCGCGGATGCCGATGCAGCCTCGGCGCTTGGCGCACAGCTTGCGCCGCATGCGGAGCGCATCGTCCCGGTGTTCGCCAGCGAATCGCTG
>NZ_VIDT01000302.1 GCF_006519715.1 Ideonella azotifigens | reverse complement strand
GCGGCGTGACCGCGCCTGGGGCGACCGACAGGGCCTGCGCATTGTTGGCCGCGGTCATCACGGCGTTCGGCACCGTCACCGGCACGCTCTGGCCAGCCGCCACGCGCAACAGGTGGCGCTGTTCGGCCAGTACCTTGCCGGCATAACCGCCGTCTTCTTCCTGGTTGCCCGCGCCCACGTAGAAACGCAGGCCGGCTTCCAGCCCACCGGCGCGGGAGATGCATTCCTTGAGCACCTGCACACCCACGCGAAGATTGGTCACCGGATCAAAAGCCGTCAGCTTGCCGCCGAAGGCCTCGTATTTCTGGTTGTGCACGCCAGTCATGACCTGCATCAGCCCTTGCGCGCCCACGGGGCTTTGCGCGAAGGGGTTGAAGCTGGATTCGATCGCGACGATCGCCAGGATCAGCGTCGGGTCCAGCTGCGCGCGCTGGCCCACGTGCCAGGCTTCCTGCACCAGGCGCGCGACAGGCTCCGGCGCCACGCGGTAGCGGCGCGACAGCCAGGTCGTCACCACGGCCTGCTGGCGGTTCAGCGCTGCCGGGTCCATCGCCAGCGCGCGGGCCAGGTTCCCGGCGTCCGGGTCGTCCGGCATGGCCACGAAATCCGTTTCGGCCGGTGCATTGCGCGCGGTGTTGCGCGCCTGCAGCCAGTCGTACATGCGTTGCTCGGTCGCGCTTCGCAGGTCAGCGCGGCTGAACGTGAAGACAATGGCGGCAAGCACCAGCAGTCCCACCAGGGCCAAAACGTTGTGGCTGACCTCCAGCAGGCCATGCCCCACATCGCGCAGGAACACGCCAGCACTGCGGCGTCCTGCGTCGGCCATGCGCTGCCACCATGAAGGTTCAGACATGTCCATCCTTTCCTCGGGCGCCACGCGTCGCAGCGTCTGCGGCAGGAAGCCGATCAGGGATGCTGAGGGTGGCGATAATCGATTGCCAAGTCGGGCCGGTGCATATGTGCACGCCAGCATCGCAAACTTGACCGAACGGCTGCCTTGTCGCGGCGCCTCTTGGCGAGGGCGCGGGCTAACCTGGATTGGTTGATGGAGCAGATTGTAGGCAGGCGAAATAACCAGTCAACCATAAGGACTTAAGTTCTTATAACGAAACAATATGAAATACCGGGATCTTCGCGGCTTCATTGGCGCTCTGGAATCGCGCGGTGCGCTCAAGCGGGTGCAGGCGCCTGTGTCGCCGCACCTCGAAATGACGGCCTTGGCCGACCAAGTCCTGCGCGCTGGCGGCCCCGCATTGCTGTTCGAGCAGCCTGCTTTTGCCTCGATAACGCCGCATTCAGCACCGAACGTGCCGGTGCTCGCCAATCTGTTCGGTACACCGCAGCGCGTGGCCTGGGGCATGGGCGCTGAAGCGGTGGACGAGTTGCGCGACGTGGGCCGGCTGCTGGCCGCGCTGAAGGAGCCGGACCCCCCTAAAAGCCTCAGGGAAGCCGGCAAACTGTGGGACATGGCCAAGGCCGTCTGGGACATGAAGCCGGCCAAGGTCGGCTCGCCGCCGTGCCAGGAGGTGGTGCTGCAAGGCGCCGAGGTGGACCTGGGCCGCTGGCCGATCCAGTTCTGCTGGCCTGGTGACGCTGCGCCCTTGATCACCTGGGGCTTGGTGATCACCCGCGGGCCGCGCAACGTGCCGCAACCTCGCTTGCGCCAGAACCTGGGCATCTACCGCCAGCAGGTGATAGCCCGCAACGAGGTCATCATGCGCTGGCTGGCGCACCGGGGCGGCGCGCTGGATTTTCGCGACTTTGCGCGCGTCAACCCAGGGCAGCCGTTCCCCATCGCCGTCGCGCTCGGTGCGGATCCGGCGACCACGCTGGGCGCCGTGACACCTGTGCCGGACAGCCTGTCCGAATACCAGTTCGCCGGCCTGCTGCGTGGTGGCCGCACCGAGCTGGCCGACAGCAGCGTCGGCGAAGGCGACCTGAAGCTGCAGGTGCCGGCGCGGGCCGAGATGGTGCTGGAAGGGCACATCCCGACCGCGCCCGCCGGCTTCACCGGCCACAGCGAGCACGGTGTGCCGGTCAAGGAAGTCGGCGGCTACCTGCATGCGCTCGAAGGCCCGTATGGCGACCACACCGGCTACTACAACGAGCAGGACTGGTTCCCGGTGTTCCGCATCGATAGGCTCACCCACCGGCGCGACCCGATCTATCACTCGACCTACACCGGCAAGCCGCCGGACGAGCCTGCCGTGCTGGGCGTGGCGCTGAACGAGGTGTTCGTGCCGCTGCTGCAAAAGCAGTTTCCAGAGATCGTCGACTTCTACCTGCCGCCCGAAGGCTGCAGCTACCGCATGGCGCTGATCTCCATCCGCAAGGCCTACCCCGGTCACGCCAAGCGGCTGATGTTCGGCCTGTGGAGCTTCCTGCGGCAGTTCATGTACACCAAGTTCATCGTGGTGACCGACGATGACGTGGACATCCGCAACTGGCAGGACGTGATGTGGGCCATCACCACCCGCATGGACCCGGTGCGCGACACCACGCTGGTCGAGCAGACGCCGATCGACTACCTGGACTTCGCCTCGCCCGTTAGCGGCCTGGGCGGCAAGATGGGGCTGGACGCGACCAACAAATGGCCTGGCGAAACCAGCCGCGAATGGGGCCGCGTGATTGCGATGGACGATGCGGTTCAGGCCCGCATGAAGGCCTTGTTCGACCAGCTCAACCTGTGAGCATCGGCCAGCCGCGGGTGCTGTGCAAGAAATAACGAATGGGTGGCACCGGTGCAGGGATACGCGCTTGCGCTGGCGCCCCCTTTGGCGCTAATCTAAACCCGCCTCTTCACTGAGGTACTTCATGAAGACGCCATCGCTGCGTCTTTGAGGCCCGGGCCCATTTCTCGCCCGATCCTCGCTGGATGGCGAATGCCGTCCACAAGACCTCCGGGCCGGCAACGGGCCGGAGGTCTTCGTACTTGTGGGCCGCACTTTCTTGCCGCACCCATGGGGTCGCACTCATGGTGCCCACTGGTGGCCTGCACCGAGGCTTGCACCGGCCGCCAGCGGCTTCAGATAAGGGGGAGCCGGCACGGCGGGCCCTCAGCCCGTCAAAATGCAACTTGTGCCGGTTTTGCCGCACCGCTTCGGATGCGCGCGTTGCGCCACCACAGGACCCGCCATGACCGCTGCCTTTGCCTCTTCCCCCATGTCCACCATGCCTGCAAACGCCGATGCGAGCGCACCCCAGCTGATCACGCTGGCGGGGGGATGCTTCTGGTGCCTGGAAGGCGTTTACGAACAGGTTCAGGGCGTGCTGTCCGTGCAGTCCGGTTATGCCAATGGGCAGGTGGACGATCCCAGCTACGAGCAGGTCTGCGCCGGCACGACCGGCCATGCCGAGGTGGTGCAGCTGCGCTTCGACCCGGCCCAGGTCAGCCTGCGCGAGCTGCTGGAAATCTTCTTCGTGATCCACGACCCAACCACGCTGAACCGGCAGGGCAATGACGTTGGCACCCAGTACCGCTCTGGCATCTATGTGAACGACGAGGCCCAGTTGCCGGTCTGCCGCGAGGTGCTGGCAGAAGTGCGGCAGGCGACCGACAAGCCGGTGGTCACCGAACTGCAGCCCTTGAAGCGCTACTGGCCGGCCGAGGACTATCACCAGCACTACTTTGCCAACCACCCGGAGCAGGGCTATTGCGCCTACGTGGTGGCACCGAAGGTCGAGAAGTTCCGACGCAGCTTCACGCGCCTGGTGCGTGGCTGATTGCAGATGACCCGCAGGCGCTTCTGGCCAAGGTCGGTCCGGCTGAGCTGGCCGGCGGCGCTGGCACTGGCGCTTGCGCTGCTGTGCGCCCAGACCCTGGGCACGCTGCACAGCCTGCAGCACGGCAACGGCTTGCCGCGAGGTGCCGCACGGCAAGCCCTTGTCGCCAAGGCGATTGCCGCGCCACAAGCCAAATCGCTTGGCGCAACGCTCTGGTCTCACGCCGCCGGCCATGCCGACTGCCAGCTGCTCGATCAACTGCTGCACGCCGACCTGCTGCCCCAGGTCACGCTGGCGCTGCCAGCCGAAAGCCCGCGGCCGCCCCGGCTTGCGGTGGTGGTCCCGGTCGCCCTCCACGGGCAGCTTGACCGGCCCTACCAGGCCCGCGCGCCCCCTTCGCTGGCCTGACGCCAGCCCCTTCGCTCCGTTCCCCGCCCACGCATTGCCGATGCGCATGCCGACCTGCGCCTTGCCGCAGGCCCTGGCCTGTGCGTCGCTGCTGGGTGGTGAGTCGTTGAGCCGACGCCTGCACGCGCCCTGCGTGCACCCGATTTGACTTGCCCGTCACCATCGCCTCGCGCAGTTCTGGTGGGGCGGGCCATGGATTTCCAATGTTGCTGCCCACTTCCCTTGTTGCTTCCTCTTCCTCCCATTTCGCGCGACAGCAGTCGCCACACGCCTGGCCGCTGGCCCGGCTGCACCATGCCACGCTGCTGGCCTTGGCGGCACTCTCCGCCGCTGCCCAGGCCCAAACCGTGACGGCAGCTGCCGCGCCGAACCAGGCCGGCACCGCCGCTGCCGGCGCCCCCGCCCAGGTCGTGATCACCGGCAACCCGCTGGGTGGCGACCCGGCCCAGGCCGCCAGCGTCTTGACAGGCGACAAACTCACGCTGCGACTGGCGCCGACGCTGGGCGAAACGCTGGACGGCCTGCCCGGTGTGTCTTCCAGCTGGTACGGCCCGAACAGCAACCGGCCCACCATCCGCGGGCTGGACGGGGACCGCGTTCGCCTGCTGGACAACGCCGGTGCCTCGGTCGACGCATCCAACCTCAGCTTCGACCATGCGGTGGCGCTGGACCCACTGGTGGTTGAACGTGTCGAAGTCCTGCGTGGCCCGGCCTCGCTGCTGTATGGCGGCAATGCCACCGGTGGCGTGGTCAACACCATTGACAACCGCATTCCCACCACCGCGCTGGACGGGCTGGGCGGCAGGGTCGAACTGCGCGCTGGTGGCGCCGCGAGCGAGAAGTCCGCTTCCGGCCTGCTGGAAGGCGGGCAGGGCGGCTTCAACTGGCACCTGGATGGCTTCAAACGCAAGACCGAGGACTTGCGCGTGCCGCGCTTCACGCCGGTGGAAGACGGCGAGGCAGGCGAGCCGAGCACCAGGGTTCGCAACTCCGCTGCCGAGACCGAAGGCGGGGCCATCGGCGCGTCCTATGCCGACGCTGCTGGCTACCTGGGCGCCTCGCTGGACACCTACCGCAATGTCTATGGCGTGACTGTCGAGCCAGACGTGACCATTCACATGAAACGTGACCGCTTCAGCCTGGCCGGCGCACATGAGCTTGACGCGCTGGGTTTCGAGCAGCTCAGCTTCCGCTACGGCCACACCGACTACCGCCACCAGGAAGTCGAAGGCACAGGCGAAGTGGGCACCACGTTCGACAGCAGTGGCAACGACCTGCGGCTGGAGGCGCGCCATCGCGGCCTGTTTGGCAACGGGGCGCAGGGCGTGATCGGCCTGCAGGCCGAAACGCTGGACTTCTCGGCGTTGGGTGAGGAGGCTTTTGTGCCCAACACCCGCAGCCGCAATGCCGCGCTGTTCGCGCTGGAAGAGGTCAATGCCGTGGGCGGCAAGCTCAGCCTGGGCCTGCGTGCCGAGCGCGCCGCCGTGCATTCCGAGGGCGATCAACCGGATGCCGAGGGCCAGTTGGGCAAGCGCTTCGGTGCGGCCACCAACCGCGACTTCACGCCGCTAAGCGCCTCGGTGTCCGGCACTTGGCCGCTCGCTTCGCAATGGTCTGTCAGCGCGTCGTTTGGCAGCACCCAGCGCGCACCGGCTTATTACGAGCTGTTCGCCAACGGCCTGCACGTGGCCACCGCTTCCTATGAGCGTGGCAATGCCGACCTGGGCCTGGAGCGCAGCACGCATGCCGACCTGGGCCTGAACTGGGCCCAGGGGGCAGACAGCGCGAGCCTGCAACTGTTCGGCATGCGCTTTGCCAACTTCATCTCGCTGGAAGCTTCTGGCCGGCAGGTGGACGAGGCTGGCGAACCCGGTGGCGATTCGCCTGAGTACGTGTTTCGCGGTGTGCGGGCGCAGCTCTGGGGTTTGGAGCTCGAAGGCCACACGCGTTTTGCCCGGCTGGGTGGCTGGCAGCTGGACTTGAGCAGCGGCCTGGACATGACGCGCGGCGAAAACCGCGACACCGGCGAGGCGCTGCCGCGCATCGCACCGCTGCGCGTGACGCTGGGCCTGGACGCCAGCCAGGGCAACTGGCAACTCGGCGCGCAGGTTCGGCATGCGGTCGAGCAGAACCGGGTGCCGGCGAGCGATGTGCGCACGCCCGGCTACACGCTGCTCAGCCTGTCGGCCAGCTACAAGCAGGCATGGGGCGCCAACACCGACGCGCTGTGGTTCCTGAAGCTGGACAACCTGGGCAACACCCTGGCCTACAGCGCCAGCTCGATCCAG
>NZ_VIDT01000301.1 GCF_006519715.1 Ideonella azotifigens | reverse complement strand
CCGCCCGGTGAGGCCAGCCGCAGCCTGCCGCCGGTGCTGCCGCAGGCGCAAGGCATGCTGTCGCTGGCGCAGCGGCTGATCGTGGTGGTGGAAGACGACACGGCAGTGCGCGAAGGCCTGTTGCTGCTGCTGGGCGGCTGGGGTGCCAGCGTGGTCGCGTTCGACAGCTTCCGCGCCTGCCAGGACTGGACCCGTGCGGTCGAACCTTCCATGCTCACGCCGGACCTGCTGCTGGCGGACCATCGCCTCGAAGATGGCCACACCGGGCTGGAGGCGGTGCAACTGATGCGCAACGTCTTCGGTGCCAAGGTGCCCGCGGTGCTGGTCACAGGCACGCTGGGTGCCGAACTCGAAGCCACCGCCCGCCAGCAGGACTGCCACCTGCTGCTCAAGCCCGTGCTGCCGCACAAGCTGCGGGCGATGCTGGCGGCCAAGCTGCGACGCCTGGCATGACGACGGTGATTCAGCGAGTGGTTCGCGGCACCCTGCGAACCGGGTGCACCATCCACGGGGCCAGCGCCGGGCCGCCCCAAGCGGCCCCGCCAACCCGCTCGGCGGGTGGTTCGCGGTACCCCGCGAACCGGGTGCTCCATCTAAGCAGGCTGGTAGGCCAGGCGCACGTAGATCGGCGCGAAGGCTTCTGCCTGCGTGAGTTCCAGCAGGCGTTCGCGGGCCAGCTCCAGCATCGCGATGAAGGTCACCACCATCACCTGCTGGCCGCGAGTGATGTCGAACAAGTCCTGGAACTCGACGAAACGTTCGCCCTGCAGGCGGCGCAGCATCTGGCTCATGAATTCGCGCACCGACAGCTGCTCGCGCGAGATCTTGTGGTGCTGGGTCAGCTTGGCGCGGCGCAGGATGTCGGCCCAGGCGCTGCGGATGTCGTCCACCGCCACGTCCGGGAAACGCGGCTGCGTGGCCTGTTCGACGAAGACCTGGGCGCGCAGGAAGTCGCGGCCCAGCACCGGCAGCGCGTCCAGCCGCGCGGCGGCCAGCTTCATCTGCTCGTATTCCAGCAGCCGGCGCACCAGCTCGGCACGCGGGTCCTCGGCTTCCTGGCCGTTTTCGCTGGGCTTGGGCGGCAGCAGCATGCGCGACTTGATCTCGATCAGCATCGCGGCCATCAGCAGATAGTCCGCCGCCAACTCCAGGTTGTGCTGGCGGATCTGGTCGACGTAGCGCAGGTACTGGCGCGTGACATCCGCCATCGGGATGTCGAGGATGTTGAAGTTCTGCTTGCGGATCAGGTAGAGCAGCAGGTCCAACGGGCCCTGGAAAGCTTCCAGGAAGACCTCCAGCGCATCCGGCGGGATGTAGAGGTCGGTCGGCATCGCGAACAAGGGCTCACCGTAGAGCCGCGCCACGGCAATGCCGTCGACTTCGCGGGGGCCTTCGGTCTCGGGGGCCACGGCGGCAGGCAACTCGGCGGGCGCGGTGCCGCGGCTCGGCAGGGAGGTGCTCACGGCGCGGCCGGCGGGCGCGTCAGGCCGGGCGCTTACAGGCTGCTGCCGGTCTGGTAGACGTAGGGTTGCTGCGCCACGTGGGCGGCATCGAACTCGGCCGCGTCGTCACGGCTTTGCGGGCGGTCCCACAGCAGGGCGCGGCCGGCGCGTTGTTCTGCCTCCAGCGTCGGCTTCTTGGCCTTCAGCTCTTCGATGAACTGGGTGACTTCGGACTTGTAGGGCTTCCAGAACAGCGGCATGAGGGATCCACGTGAGAGTGCACAACCATGCATTTTAGCCGGCAGGCGGCGCCAGCCAAGCCGTCCCGATCAATGCCCGCCGCGGCAGGCCGCGCGCCGGGCTCGGCGTTTGAGCTGAGACAACTGCCGGCGCGAATTTAGGGGGATAGCGATGGGGTGCCGTGCATGGATTGGTGAAAACCCTGATAATCGAACTAATGGTTTTCCCTTGGTGCTGCACAGCAAGCGCATCAGGCGCATCGGATTTTTTGAAGGAGCTTTCCATGATTCGCACCCCCATCCTCGCTGTCACCCTGACCTTGCTCGGTAGCGTGGCCGCTCATGCCGCCGAAGAAGGCAAGCAAGTCGCAGCCCACAGCAACTACGACCATCCGGCCGTTGCCGTGGCCCGCATGGCCAAGGTCCGCAGCATCGACCCGAACACCGCGCTGGTCCAGCCGCCCGCATCGGTCACCTGGACCGTGCAGCCGGAAGCCAAGGTGATCGCCAGCGCCGGGCAGCCGGAACTGAAGTAAAGCCAGTCGCTTTGGCGGCACACCCCGCCGCCAGCCCGGGAGGGCGCAGGGGCGGGGCGCTTCAGCGCACGCGCATGCCAGGCTGGGCGCCAGGGAAGGGCTCGAGCACGAAGATGCCCGGGTTGGCCTTCTCGTCCGCATGGCTGGCGGCCAGCACCATGCCTTCGCTGAGGCCGAATTTCATCTTGCGCGGCGCCAGGTTGGCCACCATCACGGTCAGCTTGCCTTCCAGGTCTTCCGGCTTGTAGGCGCTCTTGATGCCGGAGAACACGTTGCGCGTCTTTCCTTCGCCCACGTCCAGCGTCAGCCGCAGCAGCTTGTCCGAGCCTTCCACGGCTTCGGCCTTGACGATCCTGGCGATGCGCAGGTCGACCTTGCTGAAGTCGTCGATCTTGATCTCGGGCGCCAGGTCTTCGCCGCCCGGTACGACCGCCGTTGGGGCCGGAGGCGTCAGCAGTTCGTCGACCAGCTTCGGGTCCACGCGCTGCATCAGGTGCTTGTATTCGCCGATCTTGTGCGCGCCCAAGGCGGTGGCCGCGTCCGCGAACTGCAGCGGCGCCACGCCCAGGAATGCCTCGACCTGCGCGGTCAGCGCCGGCAGCACGGGTTTGAGGTAGATCGTCAGCAGCCGGAAGGCTTCGATGCAGGTGCTGCAGACGTCTTGCAAAGCCTGCTCGGCGCCTTCCTTCCTGGCCAGTTCCCAGGGCTTGTGCGCGTCCACGTATTCGTTGACCTTGTCGGCCAGCGCCATGATCTCGCGCAGCGCCTTGCCGAACTCGCGTTCCTCGTAAAGCTCCTCGATGACGGCGCGGTGCGCGCGCAGCGTTTCCAGCAGCGCATTGCCTTCCACGCCCAGATCGCCGGAGAGCTGGCCGCCAAAGCGCTTGCTGAGGAAGCCGGCGGCACGTGACGCGATGTTGATGTACTTGCCGACCAGGTCCGAGTTGACGCGGGCGCTGAAGTCCTCTGGGTTGAAGTCGATGTCCTCGACCTTGCTGTTGAGCTTGGCGGCGATGTAGTAGCGCAGCCATTCCGGGTGCAGGCCCAGGTCCAGGTACTTCAGTGGGCTGATGCCGGTGCCGCGGCTCTTGCTCATCTTCTCGCCGCCGTTCACCGTGATGAAGCCGTGCACGAAGATGTGGTCCGGTGTCTTGCGGCCGCTGAATTGCAGCATCGCGGGCCAGAACAGGGTGTGGAAGTAGGTGATGTCCTTGCCGATGAAGTGCACCTGTTCGACCTCGGGGTCGGCAAAGAAGGCGTCGAAGTCGCGGCCGGTCTTGTCGAAGTAGTTCTTCAGCGAAGCCAGGTAGCCCACCGGCGCGTCCAGCCAGACGTAGAAGTACTTGCCCGGCGCGTCCGGGATCTCGATGCCGAAGTAGGGCGCGTCGCGGCTGATGTCCCAGTCGCCGAGGCCGCCGTTGCCTTCCTCGTCCTTGTTGAACCACTCCTTGATCTTGTTCAGCACCTCGGGCTGCAGCCGGCCCGGCGTGTGGGTCCATTCCTGCAGGAATTCCACGCAGCGCGGGTCCGAGAGCTTGAAGAAGTAGTGGTCCGAGGTCTTCAGCACCGGCACCGCGCCCGAGAGGGCCGAGTACGGGTTCTTCAGCTCGGTGGGCGCGTAGACCGCGCCACAGACCTCGCAGGAGTCGCCGTACTGGTCCTTGGCGCCGCACTTCGGACATTCGCCCTTGATGAAGCGGTCCGGCAAGAACATCGCCTTTTGCGGATCGAAGAACTGTTCGATGGTCTTGACCTCGATCAGCTCGTTCTTGCGCAGCGCCAGGTACAGCGCCTGGGCCAGCGCGTGGTTCTCGGGGCCGTCGGTCGAGTGCCAGTTGTCGAAGGCAATGTGGAACCCGTCCAGGTACTTGGCCCGGCCGGCGGCCACCGCGCCCACGAAGGCCTGCGGCGTCTGACCGGCCTTCTCGGCAGCGATCATGATGGGTGCGCCGTGGGCATCGTCTGCGCAGACGAAGTGCACTTCGGCGCCCTTCATGCGCTGGGCCCGCACCCAGATGTCGGCCTGGATGTACTCCATCATGTGCCCGATGTGGAAAGGCGCGTTGGCGTAGGGCAGGGCGGTGGTGACGAAGAGTTTGCGGGTCATGGTGGTCGATCGCGAAATGCAGGTGGCGGGCGCGATGAATCAAGCGCGGAACCCATCATTTTAGGCGGGCTGCCTCACCGCTGCCGCGGCGGGTTTCCGGCCTGCCGGCGCAATGGTTTAATGGCCGCCCAACGGGGCATTGCGACCCCGCACCAGAGGAGCCCCATGCACGCCGCCCGACTGTTCGCCCGCTTCTTCCTTCTGTTGGCGCTGCTGGCGGGTCTGGCGCCTGTCTTCGCCGCAGAAGCCGGCCAGGACGCGCTGGTGCAGCAGCTGACCGCGCAGTCCGCGGCCTGGGACCTGGCCATCGTGCGCAAGGACAAGGCCGCGATCGAAGCCAACATGGCCGAAGACTTCCGCCAGATCGACGGCGACGGCGACCTGGAAACCAAGGCCTCGTTTGTCGCCGGCCTGCTGTCGCCCAAGCTGGTGCTGGACCCGTACACGGTGCAGGAATTCGAGCTGCGCCTCTATGGCAGCACCGCGCTGCTCAGCGGTCGTATCCACATGACCGGCAGCTACGACGGCAAGCGCATCGGCAGCCACTACCGCTACATCGACGTCTACGTGCGCCAGCCCGACGGCCAGTGGCGCATCGTCAGCGTGCAGCTCACGCGCCTGCCACCCGCGCCCGTCTGAGCTGCGCACGGGAGTCCTGATGGCAATCGAGATTGAACGCAAGTTCCTGGTGGTGGGCGAGGGCTGGCGCCAGCCGGACGCGATGCACCTGAGCCAGGGTTACCTGAATCGGGACCCTGCGCGCACGGTGCGGGTGCGCATCGCGGGCGAAGAGGCTTTTCTGACCATCAAGGGCCGCAGCGAAGGCTTGAGCCGGGCCGAGTTCGAATACCCGCTGCCGCTGGCGGACGCGCAGGCGCTGCTGGCGCTGTGCGACGGGCCGTTGGTCGAGAAGCACCGCCACCGGGTGATGGTGGACGGGCTGCTGTGGGAGGTCGACGAATTCCACGGCGCGAATGCGGGCCTGGTCGTCGCGGAGCTGGAGCTGCAGTCGGAGGACCAGCCGTTTACGCGGCCGGCATGGTTGGGCGAGGAGGTGAGCGACGATGCGCGCTACTTCAACAGCCAGCTGGCGAGCCGGCCGTTCAATACTTGGCCGTGACCAAGTCGCGGCGGGTGGGCTTGCGTACCCGCAGACCGGGTGCCCCATCGCCTAGCCGAGGGTGGGCGCAGCGAGGTCGCGCAGGCGCGTCGGGCCGGCCTTTTCCTCGATGGTCTGCTTGAGCCGGCCCAGCAGGCCGGTTGAAAAAAGCGCCTCGGCAACGACAAATTCCGGGCCGACCAGCAGGCCGACCAGATCGTCTGCAAACGCCGGCTTGCGGCCTTCGTAGTAGTGGCCGATGAACTGGAACACCCAGCCGACGACGAAGGTGCCCACGCCCCAGCCCAGCCAGTGGCCGACGCTGCCAGCCGCCAGCGGCGCTGCCAGCGCGATCAGCAAACCATTGACCAGGCTGGTGGCCAACCCCAGCGCGAACTGGCCGCGGGTCAGGTACCACAGCGTGGACGCGAGCCACAGCAGCAGGGCAGGGCTCAGCGCCAAGGTACCCAGTGGCGTGTCCAGTTCGGCCCAGACCGGCCGCGCTGCCAGCACGCCAATGGCAAACACGATCATCGGGATGCCGATGAAGTGCGTGGTGATGTTGCGCGGGTCGCGGTGATAGCGGGCGTACTGCACCAGCAACTCGGTGGCGGGGCGAAACGGCGAGGGCATGGCGGGCGGCCTCCTGAAGAATGGGTACTGCGCAAACATCCTAGCCCTGCGGCCGCTTGGCGGCCAATGGGGATGAGCCCGCAGGCTGCGACATTTGGCCGTTCACGCGACAGTTTTGGCCTGCGCGGTCAGCCGCGGCCAGCCACCGCGCGCTGCAATTCCGCAGCCGGCCAGGGCTTGCGACGCTGCGGCCAGGCTTCGACCAGCGCCAGCATGCGGGCATTCAACGGCGCAGCCACCTGGTGCCGGGCCGCCAGCCGGCAGACCTCGCCGCACAGCGCGTCGATTTCGGTGGCGCGGCCCAGGGCCAGGTCGTCGGCCATGCTGGAGCGGGCTTTTTCGTCGATGTTCAGCATGCGCCCGGCCAGCCGCGT
>NZ_VIDT01000300.1 GCF_006519715.1 Ideonella azotifigens | reverse complement strand
CCGGGCCAGCTCGGCCTCGGCCTCGCCGCTCAATGCCAGCAGGAAGGCCAAGTCACTTTCGGTCTTGGCTTGCGCGTCACGTTGGCCGGCGGCGGCCTGGTCCATCAGCTGCTGTGCCCAGTCGCCCAGCGCGGTGATCAGTGCCGCTGGCGGCGCCACGTTGATCGGCTCAGCCGGCTCTGCCTGTGCCGCGCGCCAGGCGCTCAGGTGCTGGTGCAGCACCTGCGTCGGGCCGGCTTCCTTTTGCTTGCCGGCCAAGGCTTCGCGCAGTGCGCGCAGATCCACCGGCAATCCGTCGTCCGCCAGCCCCTGAGCGGCTGCGGCGACGTCGTCGTATGCGAGAGGCGAAGGGTGGGGAGCTTTGTCCAGTGATTGCTGATCAGCCATGTCGTCCAGTTCCAGTCGGGGGCGCGCGGCGGCAAGAACGTAGAAGCGCCCGCCAACCCGCTCGCCAGCACCCGACACGCTATCTGGTTCGGCCGCGCGGCACTCATCAGTAAGCCGGGACTATCAGGCTCAACTCTTGGCTTTCGGCGCCGGCTTCAAAACCAGGAAAGGAAAACAAGGCAGGCGCAGCGCACAAAAAATAAATGGGGTCAGAGTCAATTTATCTGGATCCGGCCGTGCCGTGCTCACCTGTTTCCGCAAGATAAATTGACTCTGACCCCATTTATTTTTGAACCGTGGCCGTACTGCCATCCTGATTTCACCCGTCAAGCAGCCGAAGACAAAGATTTCGCAAAAAAATCAGGATGCGAGTTTCAACCGTTGCACCGCGGAACGCCTTCGCCTCATCAGTGGACTCACGCCTGCGTTGATTGCGCCGGATAGAGATGCTTGCAGAACTTCCACTCATTCAACGGCTGGTCGTCAATGTATACCGTCGGCTTGGCGAGGAATGCTTCAAAGCAATGCGAAATTCCCAGTTCTGCGGCGGTGTTCCTGCAGTATTCGGCGCCGCCCGAACTCCAAAGATACAAGGTCGTACCTTCCTGCTTCAATCTACGAACCTGATCGATGACGGCAGGCATGGGGATGCGTTTGGTGCCAACGGAGCGAACCATTGTGTCGTCAATGTCAACGTAGACGATTTTGTTCATGTGTAGGTACGCAAGGTAGCGCTGCTCGCTTGATGTGCCAGCGCTGCATAAACTGGGGAAAAGAAACCGAACTCTCCGCTTTCGATGCGTTTGGAAATGGTGTGATACGGAAAACCTCGGAATTGCCTGTCTATACCATTGACGGCCAGTGTGGTTCCGTATTGGTCGGTCAGTTTAATCCATTGCATGTGCAAATGCTCGATGCAGTATTGGCCGAATGCCGCGCCGAGAATTTCAACGACTGCATCGCTAGAGTAGCCGTGCTTGTCCTTGCCAGAAAGCCAAGCCTCGAATGCCTGGTCAAGGTTCTGAAGGGTCCAACCAGGGGACGAAGTTCCAAGAAAGACATTGATGAATGCGCCGGCAAATGATGCATTCTCCAAAATCGGAGCCGTTTCTGCGTCGCTCAAAGCCACCATCGTTTCGGGCGAAGGTTCAATTGTCGCGATGAATGCTTCAACAGGTCCGTCGGGTGAAGGAATCGATTGGCGCTTCTGTGCCAATAGCGTCTTCCCCTCCAGTTGGGCGTTCTGGCGTGCCAAAGCAGACCGTTGCGTTGGCTTACCGAAGCGACGCAAAGCGTCGAGGATGTCGGTGACTATGCTCATGGAAATTCAGGGGGCGGTCTCAAGTCTTTCATTGCAACATTCCAGCGGGGCCGATCTGTACGACGATTGCGGCGCCGGGTGGAATCAATGTCGCAGTGCAAGACTTGGCCCGGCGATTCTTGTTTTTTGAATAATTCAACGTAAGAATTTTGGAATGCAAAACTCGGTTATTTTCGATATTTTGACTTGCTAAATAAATTCGAAGCGAATGTGACGTTCAACGTTTCTGCCCAGTCTATTGGCACAAGTTCGATCCAGCTAAGCGCCTGCAACAGGGTGACCAAGCCTAGGCCGAATGCATTTCCTGCTGCAGGCTCGACTCTGAGGCCAGCCCAGTACTTGCTATCGTAGAAAAGTGCGCCTTTAATTCCGTCGGGGCCTAGTAGGACGGACTGCGTAGCGATGTGATTCGACCCAAGGACAAGAAGGTCAGGATCGAGCGCGTGGGGTTGATTTGAGATGCATATCCGAGGATCAAAAGTCCTTGTGAAGATTGCGCAGAAGGGCTGGTTCTTGAACGGAGGATAGTTGCGCGGCCAGTCCCGTACTTTGCCGCCTTCGATTGGACCTTCCTCTTCATGTTCCGGATTCGTCCGGTTCGGACGGGTGAGCATGAGCTCTTTGACTTTTCGAGTCTGGAGAATTGCCGTCTCGACTACTGAGCTATCCGTAATCGAGTGCTTGCACTCGATATATGCGTAGACGGCATCTACAGGAATCTGCTCCTTGACTGAGTACTGAAGACCAATATTGGCGCGCAACGTTGGGCACGACATTTTGTCGTAGATGATCAAATCATCTCCAGCTGCACGCCCATCCTCGGTGATCACGAAGCCGCGGCAGACACCAAATCTAGCAGGGAGGATGTCTTCAAGTAGTGCACACATGGCGACTTCGAACTCCGCACCTAGGTCGAAGTTGAAGATCGCCTCTATGTCGGTCAACCGAGCCTCGACCTTGCGTGACAGTCGTTCTATATAGCCGCCGTACGTGCTCAATTAGTTTCCGATCTGCTGAAGCCAGAGGTGAGTATCGATGCTTTCCGTCAAGGTTAATCGAAGAAAAGCGAAGCATTTTTGTCGTCGTTGAACGCGTTTAGGTATTCGCGCTCCACAGAACCTTGCGCGCCAGGAGTTCCGCTTGCCGTGCAAATCCAACCGGTGGTTCTGAGGTTGAGCCGTGCGCAATGTCATCCCGTGCACCTTTGAGCAACTTGAACTGGGAAATGTCGGTGTCATTCAGTTTGGACCAAACACATGTTGCGCACCACACAAACCGGTCATAAAGATTCTTTAGGTTATCGACTTGCGTTTGAAGCAACTTCGTCGCGGCCTGACCATGCGAGCCCTTGTCACTTAGGAGCTTGCAAAGCTCAGATGCGTGGTCAATGCGCCCATACACAGCGTGTGTTTCAACTTCAAGTGCGAGGAAGAAGTAGAGGAACCGTTTCAGTTGATCTTTTTCGCCGAGTCCCAGTGCAAAGAACCGAGCGGCCTTGGCGTTTAGCGATGTGGTCACTTCTCGCGCGGCCTCCAGCTTTCCAGCCAGTTGCGGCCCTTGTAAGTTGTACGCTGTGTACAGCTCAGCGTGAAGCTGCATGCGGATGTCATTGACTACAACCCCGCTCGCCGTTCGGCCGACAGATGCACGCTCAAGCTTGCGCAATTCTACGTAGCGATTCTCTTCATTCAGTACGCAGGTCAAGCCGGAGACTATTGGAGGAAGAGCTCTCGACTCAAACTGCGAAAGCTCTATTCGAACGTTCGGAAAACAGTCGTAGGTAGTGACACTGCCGTCATCCTCCCTCTTGATTCGGCCAGTATCGCACTTGTGTTCTCGTGTCGGGCCGATCTGCACCAAGATGAACGGTCCCTGGCTTTTGGTCTCTTTCTTCCATTCTTCTTCATTGTCGACGAAGACGTCAGCCACAAGGGCAGTGCAAGCGGAATTCACACTTGACCCGACTGCAAGCCGATAGTCCACTCCTGCGACCCTTCCTTGAGATACTTCCGTAGTGCCTTCTGCCAAAGCAATTCCTCGAGCCTCATAGACGGTGATGCTCGAAAATGACGCCGATATTGATTCGGCTTCCGCTAATTCGCGGAAGCCCATTGCCTGCGTGAGTCGGTTTGATAAGGTAAGCGACATATGGGTGACTATTTACGATGCCTACGCATTGTGTTCATCACCACACTGCCGTATTCAACCACGCCCGCCTGCGTAACAGCCCCACCCCTCCAGGCGCAAGTTCTTGATCCATCTGAATTCCCCTCCCCATTCGTTGGCTCCCTCCACTCCATAAATCCGCTGCCAAAACCGGCACCTGTTACAGATTCTGCTGGCAAGCCCTGGACTTGCCAAGCGTCGGATGAAGGATGCGGGTCGATGGCGGCACGGCGCGGAAGACAGGCGCTTTCCCCCCTCTTATCCGGCTCAAGTCCGCGGCCCTCCCGCGGCACCATGGCGGGGCACCTGATTGCTGCCCAAGCCACGCCCACATGAACGCTCTCACCCTTCAGCTGAAGAACCTCTTCGGCGAGAACACGGCCATGATCAAGGCGCTGATGGCGCCGTTGTTCATCGTCATGGTGTTGTCCATGATGGTGCTGCCGTTGCCGCCGTTTGCGCTGGACGTGCTGTTCACCTTCAACATCGCGATGTCGCTGATGGTCATGCTGGTGGCGGCCAACATGATCAAGCCGCTGGACTTTGCGGCGTTCCCGACCGTGCTGCTGGTCACGACGCTGCTGCGGCTCTCGCTGAACGTGGCGTCCACCCGGGTGGTGCTGGTGCAGGGCCACACAGGCGCGGGCGCGGCGGGCAAGGTGATCGAGGCGTTTGGGCACTTCCTGATCGGGGGCAACTTCGCGGTCGGCCTGATCGTGTTTGCGATCCTGGTGGTGATCAACTTCGTGGTGGTGACCAAGGGCGCGGAGCGCATCGCTGAAGTCGGCGCGCGCTTCACCCTGGATGCGATGCCAGGCAAGCAGATGGCGATCGACGCCGACCTGAATGCCGGCCTGATCGACGAGAAGGAAGCCAAGAAGCGGCGCTCGGAAGTGAGCGAAGAAGCGGACTTCTTCGGCTCCATGGACGGTGCGCTGAAGTTCGTGCGCGGCGATGCGATGGCCGGCATGCTGATCCTGGTGATCAACATCGTGGGCGGCTTCATCATCGGCGTCGCACAGCACGGCCTGTCGGTCTCCGAAGCGGCAAGCTCGTACATCCTGCTGGCGGTGGGTGACGCGCTGGTGGCGCAGATTCCGGGCCTGCTGATCTCGGTCGCCGCAGCCATGGTGGTGTCGCGTGTCGGTTCCGGTGAAGACACCGGCAGCCAGATCCGCAACCAGATGTTCACCTCGCCGCGCTCGCTGGGGCTGACGGCGGCCATCATCGGCGCGCTGGGCCTGATCCCCGGCATGCCCAACATCGTCTTCCTGGCCATGGCCAGCCTGATCGGCTACTACGCTTGGTGGCTGACCAAGCGCCAGAAGGAAGAAGCCACCGAGGCGACCCGGCCGGTGGTGGACAACGCGCCGGCCTCGAACGCCGAGGCCACCTGGGACGACCTGCAGCCGGTGGACACCCTTGGCCTGGAAGTCGGCTACCGGCTGATCGCGCTGGTCGACAAGGCGCGCCAGGGCGACCTGCTGGGCCGCATCAAGGGCGTGCGCAAGAAGTTCGCCCAGGAAGTGGGTTTCCTGCCGCCCTCGGTGCACATCCGCGACAACCTGGACCTCAAGCCCAGCATGTACCGCGTCACGCTGCGCGGCGCCACCATCGGCGAGGGCGAGGCCTATCCGGGCATGTACCTGGCGATCAACCCCGGCGGCAACGCGCCGCAGCTGCCCGGCACCAAGACCGTGGACCCGGCATTCGGTTTGCCCGCGGTGTGGATAGAGGAGCGCCAGAAGGAGCAGGCCCAAATGGCTGGATTTACGGTTGTTGATTGCTCGACCGTGGTGGCCACCCATCTTTCACACTTGATGCAAATGAATGCGGCCAAGTTGCTGGGCAGAACCGAAGCCCAGGCCCTGGTCGAACATGTCACCAAGCTCGCTCCCAAACTCATCGAAGACGTGGTCCCCAAGATGGTCGGCATCGCTACCCTGCAAAAAGTCCTCCAGCTGCTGCTGGAAGAGGGCGTGCACATCCGCGATTTCCGCTCCATCGTCGAATGCCTGGCCGAACACGCCAGCATGGTGACCGACCCGGCCGAACTGGCCCGCCGCATCCGCATTCACCTGGCCCCGGCCATCGTGCAGCAGATCTACGGCCCGGCCAAGGAGCTCGACGTGATCGCGCTGGAACCCGAACTCGAACGCCTGGTGACCCAGGCCCTGAACTCGCCGCACGGCGCTGCGCTGGACCCGGGCGTGGCCGACACGCTGACCCGCCAGGCGGCGGAGAGCGCGAAGAAGCAGGAGAACCTGGGCCACCCGGCCTGCCTGCTGGTGCCTGACGCACTGCGCGCACCGCTGGCGCGCCTGCTCAAGCGGGCGGCACCGCGCCTGAAGGTGCTGGCCCACAGCGAGATTCCGGAAACGCATTCGATCCGCATCGGCTCGATCATCGGAGGTGCCGCATGACCTCCTTCTTCCGAGCTCAAGGTAGTTGGCGCGCCGCCCCCTCGGTGGCTTCGCAGGAGCAAGCAGCATGAACGTCAAGAGATTCACCGCGCGCACGTCGCGCGAGGCCTTCGCCCTGGTGCGCCAGGCCTTTGGCGAAGACGCG
>NZ_VIDT01000030.1 GCF_006519715.1 Ideonella azotifigens | reverse complement strand
GCGCCAGGTGCCCACAGGCCCCAATGGCGGCGCCCGCCATCTGCTGCTGGAAGCACGCGACGTGACGGTGCGCCGCCAGGCCGAGGACAAACTGATGCTGGCCGGCTCGGTGCTGGAGCAGACCCACGAAGGCATCCTGATCACCGACGCGCACGGCGTCGTGTTGTCAGTCAACCCGGCGTTCTGCAAGATCACCGGCTACGGTGCCGAGGAGATCCAGGGCCAGTTCCCGGCCGCGCTGAAGGCCGGCATGGACGACCCACGGCTGGCCGCGCGCATGCACCGCAGCCTGGCCAGGTGCGGCCACTGGCGCGGCGAGTTGCGCACCTTGCGCAAGGACGGCACACCATTGGCAGCCTGGGTTTCGCTGGCCCATCGGCTGGACCCCGGCGGCCGCACCAGCCACCTGATCGCCATCGTCAACGACATCACGCAGAGCCAGCAGACGGAGCAGAAGCTGCTGCGCCAGGTGCATTTCGACACGCTGACCGACCTGCCGAATCGCCACCTGCTGACCGACCGCCTGGTGCAGGCGCTGCATACCGCCAGGCGCAACGGCGACACGCTGTCGCTGCTGTTCCTGGACCTGAACCGGCTGCGCGACATCAACGACCATTTCGGCCACAGCGCCGGCGACGCAGTGCTGCTGGAAGTGGCCCGCCGGCTGCGCGACAGCCTGCGCGACGTGGACACCGTGGCCCGCCTCGGCGGCGACCAGTTCGCGGTGCTGCTGCCCGGCACGCCGGCAGATGGCGCGCAACAGGTGGCGACCAAGCTGGTCGAGCGGCTGGCCCAGCCTTGCCACGTGGGCGACCTGCGCAATGCCGCAGGCGAGTCGGTCGGCCAGGAGCTGAGCCTCACGCTCTCCATGGGCGTGGCGGTCTACCCGAACGATGCCGAAGGCGCCGAGGCCTTGATGCGCTGCGCCGATACGGCGATGTACCGCGCCAAGCAAGAGGGCCGCGGCCAGTGGTGTTTCTACACGACCGAAATGCAGCAGCGCTCGGTGCGGCAGATGCAGCTGGAAGCGGCCCTGCGCCGCGCCGAAGAGCGCGACGAACTGCGCCTGCACTACCAGCCGCAGTTGGCGGTCACCCGCAGTGGCGAGATTGCCGGCCAGGTGATCGGCGTCGAGGCGCTGATCCGCTGGCAGCACCCGGAGCTGGGCATGGTCTCGCCCGGCGAATTCATTCCGCTGGCCGAGAGCAGCGGGCAGATCCTGGCCATCGGCACCTGGGTGCTGCGCACGGCCGTGCGACAGATGGCAGACTGGGTGCGCGAGGGCCTGGCGCCCTGTGTGGTGGCGGTGAACCTGTCAGCGCTGCAGTTCCGCGACCCTGGCCTGCCCGAGCTGGTACAGGCGGTGCTGGAGGAAGCCGGACTGCCGCCCGAGTACCTGGAACTGGAACTGACCGAAAGCGTGGCCGCCGGCAACCCGCAGGCCGCCTGCGCGATGATGGACCGGCTGCATGCACTGGGCGTGCGCCTGTCGATCGACGACTTCGGCACCGGCTTCTCGTCGCTGAACCACCTCAAGCGCTTCCCCATCCACACGCTGAAGATCGACCAGTCCTTTGTGCGCGACATCACCACCGATGCCGACGACCGCGCCATCGTGCAGGCCATCATCCAGATGGCCCATGCGCTGCGGCTGACGACGATTGCCGAAGGCGTGGAAACCGATGCCCAGGCTGATTTCCTGCGTGCCCACGGCTGCGACATGGTGCAGGGCTACCGCTACTGCCGGCCGCAACCGCCGGCAGATGCGCTGGCATGGATCCATGGGCAGCGCCAGCGGGCAGGGGAAAGCGCCGACAAGCCGGCAACAAGCCCGCTGCCGGCGATCACCGACACCACGGTTGCGGGCTGAGCGCCCTCCGTGGCTGGTGGCGGGAGGCGACGGCTGCTTCAGCTCGGCTGGGTGCCGGGTGCGGCCTCTTCCTCGACGGGCCAGTCGCGGATGTAGGCCTTGAGCATGCGGTTCTCAAAGTCCTGCGCGTCCACCACGCTCTTGGCCACGTCGTAGAACGAAACCACGCCCATCAGCGTCTTGCCATTGAGCACCGGCATGTAGCGGGCATGGCGGCCCAGCATCATGCGGCGAACCTCGTCGATCTCGGTCTCGGGCGTGCAGGTCAGCGGCGCGTCGTCCATCACGCTGCGTACCAGGCGCGTGCCGATGGCCATGTCGTTGGAAACAATGGCAGCGATCACCTCACGGAAAGTCAGCATGCCGGTCAGGTCGCCATGGTCCATGACGACCAGCGAGCCAATGTCGTGTTCGGCCATGGTCTGAACGGCCTGAGCCAGCGGCTGGTCGGGCGAAATCGTGAACAGGGTGTTGCCTTTCACGCGCAGGATGTCGGTGACTTTCATTTGGCTCCTCTCGCTCCGCTGGTACTTCCTCTGACCTTGAGGTAACCAACATAGCACACAATCCGGCGCCATCCTACATGGCGAAAGAACCTATGCCGCCAGGCATCTCAGACCCCGGATTCGACACGCTCGCGGTGCACGCAGGCGCCCAGCCGGACCCGGCGACAGGCGCCCGCGCGGTGCCGCTGTGCCTCAGCACCTCGTTTGTCTTCGAGTCCAGCGAGCACGCGGCCTCGCTGTTCAACATGGAGCGCTCCGGCCACGTCTACAGCCGCATCTCGAATCCAACCACCGCTGTCTTCGAGGAGCGCATGGCGGCGCTGGAAGGCGGCGTGGGCGCCATTGCCACCGCCAGTGGCCAGGCCGCGTTGAGCCTGGCCATCATGACCCTGTGCGGCACCGGCTCGCACCTGGTGGCCAGCGCCGCGCTGTATGGCGGCTCGCACAACCTGCTGGACTACACGCTGCGCCGCTTCGGCATAGCGACCACCTTCGTGCAACCCGGCGACCTGGCCGGCTGGCAGGCTGCCATCCGCCCCAACACCCGGCTGCTGTTCGGCGAGACGCTTGGCAACCCGGGGCTGGACGTGCTGGACATTCCGGCTGTGAGCGGCATTGCGCACTCCGCCGGCCTGCCGTTGCTGGTCGACTCGACCTTCACGCCGCCATGGTTGCTGAAGCCCTTTGCACACGGCGCTGACCTGCTGTTTCACTCGGCCACCAAGTTCATTGGCGGGCACGGCACGGTGGTCGGCGGCGTGCTGGTCGATTCAGGTCGCTTCGACTGGACGGCGGCGCACGCGAAGCACGGCCTGTTCGACACGCTGTGCGAGCCGTACCACGGCTTTCACGACGTGGTGTTCGCGGAGGAAAGCACCGTGGGCGCTTTCCTGCTGCGCGCACGCCGCGAAGGCCTGCGCGACTTCGGCGCCTGCATGAGCCCGCACACCGCGTGGCTGCTGCTGCAGGGGCTGGAGACGCTGCCGCTGCGCATGGCGCGGCACGTCGAAAACACCCGCGCCGTCGTGCAGTTCCTCGCGGCGCACCCGATGGTCGAACACGTGGGCTACCCGGAGCTGGACGGCCATCCCAGCCAGGCGCTGGCGAAACAGCTGCTGCCACGCGGCTGCGGCGCGGTGTTCAGCTTCAACCTGAAAGGCACGCGCAACCAAGGCATTGCCTTCATCGAGGCGCTGAAGCTGTTTTCCCACCTGGCCAACGTGGGCGACTGCCGCTCGCTGGTGATCCACCCGGCCTCGACCACCCATTTCCGCATGGACGACGCCGCACTGGCCAAGGCCGGCATCACGGCCGGCACGATCCGGCTGTCCATCGGCCTGGAAGACGCGGCCGACCTGATCGACGACCTGAAGCGTGCACTGAAAGCTGCAGAAAAGGCAGGCGCCTGATGGAACTCACCGTCCAGGGCCGCCGCGCCTATGCCTACACCGGCGGCAAGCCCTTCGAACCCACCCTGCCCTGCGTGGTCTTCCTGCACGGCGCGCTGAACGACCACAGCGTGTGGACGCTGCTGGCGCGCTGGTTCGCACACCATGGCCACAGCGTGCTGGCGCCGGACCTGCCCGGCCATTGCCGCTCCGAAGGCCCGCTGCTGGACAGCGTGGAGACGATGGCGGACTGGACGCTCGCGCTGCTGGACGCCGCTGGCGCCAGGCGCGAGGACACGCTGGTCGCGGGCCACAGCATGGGCTCGCTGATCGCACTGGAAACCGCGGCGCGCGGCGCCGACCGCATCGGCCGGCTGGCGATGATGGCCACCGCGTACCCGATGCAGGTCTCGGACGCGCTGCTGAGTGCCGCACGCGACACGCCGGCCAAGGGCATGGCGATGGTCAATGCGTTTGCGCTGTCCAACCTGGCCAGCAAGCCGAGCTACCCCGGTCCCGGCAGTTGGCTGCACGGCGCGGGCCTGGCGCTGATGGCTCGGGTGCAGGCCAGCCAGCCCGAGGCCAACGTCTTCCTGCACGACTTCCAGTGCTGCAACGCCTACCGGCGTGGGCTGGAAGCAGCGGCCGAAGTGCGCTGCCCGGTGGACTTCATCTTGGGTGATGCCGACCAGATGACCCCGCCCAGGGCCACGCGCGAGTTGGCCGCTGCGCTGAAGGCGCATGTGCACCGGCTGCCCGGCGGACATTCCCTGATGCAGGAGCAGCCCGATGGGGTGTTGAATGTGCTTCGCAGCGCCTTGCGCTGAAGGAGCATGCGATGTCCCAGGCCTCCGCCCATCCGCCGACTGGCGGCGACGCCGTCAACCCGGCCAGCTTCCACAGCTTCGGCGAGTTCTACCCTTTCTACCTGAGCGAGCACAGCAACCGGACCTGCCGGCAGCTGCATTTCATTGGTTCCACGCTGGGCCTGGGCTGCCTCTACGGCCTGCTGATGACGGGTCAGCTGCGCTGGCTGTTCTTTGGCCTGCTGTGCGGCTACGGCTGCGCCTGGATCGGCCACTTCGTGTTCGAGAAGAACAAACCGGCCAGCTTCAAACGCCCGCTCTACAGTTTCATCGGCGACTGGCGGATGTACTTCGACATCTGGCGCGGAAAAGTCTCGCTCTGAAATGAAGAAAGCCGCTCCCCGTGCGCGGCTTTGTCGTTTTGCCTGCGGCGGCTTCAGGCCGCCAGCAGCGGGCGCAGCTGGGTCAGCATTTCCTTGACCATCGCCCTCAGGTCGAACTCGGCCTGCCAGCCCCAGTCGGCCTGCGCGGTGCTGTCGTCGATGGAGCGTGGCCAGCTGTCGGCGATCGCCTGGCGGAAGTCCGGCGCGTAGCCGATCTCGAAGCCCGGCAGTTCGGCGCGGATGGCTTCGGCGATCTGGGCTGGCGTGAAGCTGATGCCACCCAGGTTGTAGGCGTGGCGCTCCTTGACCCGCTCTGCGGGCGCGCCCATCAGCTCCAGCGTGGCGCGTATCGCGTCGTCCATGTACATCATCGGCAGCGCGGTCTCTGCACCGAGGAAGCTGGTGTAGCGATTGGCCTTGAGCGCCTCGTGGAAGATCTCCACTGCGTAGTCGGTGGTGCCGCCCCCGGGCGGGGTCTTCCAGCTGATCAGGCCGGGATAGCGGATGCTGCGCACGTCCACGCCGTGCATGCGGTGGTACCAGGCGCACCAGCCTTCGCCGGCCAGCTTGGAAATGCCGTAGACCGTCGTCGGCTCCATCACGGTCTTCTGCGGCGTGTGGTCGCGCGGCGTGGTCGGGCCAAACGCGGCGATGGAGCTGGGCCAGAAGACCTTGTCCAGCTTGTGCGTGCGGGCGAGTTCCAGCACGTTCAGCAGGCCCTTCATGTTCAGGTCCCAGGCCCACATCGGATGCTGCTCGCCGCGCGCCGAGAGGGCAGCAGCCAGGTGGTAGACCTGGGTGATGCCGTGGCGCTCGGCGATCTGCGTCAGCGCCGCGGCGTCGGTCACGTCCAGCGCCTCGTGCGTCAAGCCAGGCACGCGGCCCTTGGGCGACAGGTCGCTGGTGATCACCGCGCCATTGCCGTGGCGTGCGGCCAGCGCTTCGGCCAGCTCGGTGCCGATCTGGCCGTTGGCGCCGATGATCAGGATCTTTGGAGTCCCGCTCATTTCACCAGTCCCAGTTCACGGCCCGCTTGGGCGAAAGCGGCCACAGCGCGCTCCAGGTGGTGGCGGTCATGCGCCGCGCTCATCTGCACACGGATGCGGGCCTGGCCCTTGGGCACGACCGGAAAGAAGAAGCCGACGACGTAGACGCCCAGTTCCAGCAGCCGCGCGGCCAGCTTCTGCGCCACGACCGCGTCGTAGACCATGATGGGCACGATGGCGTGGTCGCCCGGCTTGATCTCGAAACCCGCGGCCTGGATGGCTTCACGGAAATACGCGGTGTTGTCGGCCAGTTTGTCGCGCAGCGCGGTGGAGGCTTCCAGCAGGTCCAGCACCGCGATGGACGCGCCGACGATGCTGGGCGCCACGGTGTTGGAGAACAGGTAAGGCCGCGAGCGCTGGCGCAGCAGCTCGATGACTTCCTTCTTGCCGCTGGTGAAGCCGCCGGAGGCACCACCCAACGCCTTGCCCAGCGTGCCGGTGATGATGTCGACCTTGCCGAACACACCGCGGTGTTCGTGCGTGCCGCGGCCGGTCGCGCCCATGAAGCCGCTGGCATGGCATTCGTCGATGCCCAGCAGCGCACCGTGCTGGTCGCACAGCTCGCGCATCTCGGCTAGCTTCGCGACCGTGCCGTCCATCGAGAACACGCCGTCGGTGAAGACCAGCTTGAAGCGGGCACCTGCCGCTTCGGCCTCCTGCAGGCAACGCGCCAAGTCGGCCATGTCGTTGTGCTTGTAGCGGAAGCGCTTGGCCTTGCACAGGCGGATGCCGTCGATGATGGACGCGTGGTTCAGCTCGTCGCTGATGATGGCGTCGTCCTCGCCCAGCAGCGGCTCGAACAGGCCGCCGTTGGCGTCGAATGCCGCGGCGTAGAGGATGGTGTCTTCGGTGCCGAGGAAGCGGGCCAGGCGGGCTTCCAGGCTCTTGTGCAGGTCCTGCGTGCCGCAGATGAAGCGCACCGATGACAGGCCGTAGCCATGCGTGCGCAGCGCTTCGTGCGCGGCCTCGATCACCTGCGGATGGCTGGACAGGCCCAGGTAGTTGTTGGCACACAGGTTGATGACCTCGCGGCCATCGGTGGTGCGCACCTCTGCACCCTGGGGTGTGGCGATGATGCGCTCAGCCTTGTACAGGCCGGCATCCCGGATGCCTTGCAGCTCCGTGCGCAGGTGGGCGTAGAAATCGGTGGCGCTGGCCATGGTCATGTCCTTGTCTTGCAGCACAATGCGTGTTCACTGCGGAATTCAACGTTCGATATATCGAACATAAATGCAGTATCGTGTACGCCAGTGAGCGGCGTCAAGACCTGTTCGACCGAAAAAGCCAGCCGAAAGCCCAGCAGCATGTCCTCTCGCCTGTCACCAGAACCGCCACGCGTGGGCGCCACGCTGGCCGGCCTGCGCCAGGCGCGAGCGCTGTCGCTGGACGAGCTGTCGCGGCAGGCGGGCGTGTCCAAATCGATGCTGTCACAGATCGAGCGCAACCAGGCCAACCCCACGGTGGCCGTGGTCTGGCGGCTGGCCAACGCACTGGGCGTGACCATGGCCGAGCTGCTGAGCGGCGACAAGCCGGAGCTGCCCAGCATCGTCACCATGCCGGCGCATTCCACGCCCGCCATGCGCAGCCCGGACGGCTCCTGCGAGCTGCGCATCCTCGGCCCCATCGAACTGGCCGGCCAGTTCGAGTGGTATCACCTGACGGTGCAGCCAGGCGGCGCGTTGGCCTCCGAGCCGCATGAGCCAGGCTCGCGCGAGCACTTGACGGTACTGTCAGGCAACCTGACGGTGGAAGCCGGCGACAGCCGGGCCGAGTTGGCAGAGGGCGAGACGGCGCGCTACGCGGTGGACCAGCCGCATGCGATTCGCAATCCAGGCGATTCGCCGGCGCTGGGCCTGCTGGTCGTGCTACACCCAGCCTGAACCGGTGCACCCAGCCTTGCCAGTACGCAAGGCCACCCGCCAGGTGGGTTGGCAGGACCAATTGGGGCGACCCGGCACGGCCCCGCCTAGCGCCGCAGCAGATCTGCCACCTTGAGCTGGTCCAACCCGGCCCTCTCGCGGAAGGCCTGCACGCTGTCTGCAGGCCCGAGCAGCAGCTCGTTGATCATGCCGCTGGCGGAGGTGCGCTCCGGGTCGCACAGCAGCACGTAGCGCGCGCCCTGAGGCGGGTTTTGCTCATCCAGCCGCGCAATCACATCCAGCGAGATCAAGGTTTCCAGCACCGGTTCGATCTGCAGAGGGTCGGTCTTCAGGCTTTCGGCCAGCGCGGCCAGCGACACACCGTGGCCCTGCCCTGCTCGCGCGTCCAACAGGGTCTGCAACACCCGCATGGCCAGCGCGAACATGCGGCCAGGCCGGCGTGGCGTGTGTACCAGGCGCATCTGCAAGCTGGGCGCGTAGGCTGCGATCACTGCGCCCATCAGCACGATGACCCAGCCGAGGTAAAGCCAGAGAAGGAAGATCGGCGCAGTGGCGAACGCGCCGTAGATCGCCGAGAAAGTTGCCACGGAGCCTACGTACCAGGCCATCGCCCGCTTGGCGACCTCAAAGCCGATGGCGACGAACAGGCCCCCTGACATTGCATGCCGCCACCTCACCTCCGTGTTGGGCACGTAGCGGAACAGTGCGGCCATCGCCATCGCCAGCAGGCAGAACTCGATGATGTCCAGCACCAGCTTCAGGCCACCCGGAATTGCGCTGACCATGCCGCGCGATTCTGTCAGCGCGTACGAGGTCAGGCTCAGGCTGATGCCCAGCATCAGCGGCCCCAGCGTGATGGCGGCCCAGTAGACCAGCACGCGCTGTGCGATGGGCCGCGGCTTGCGCACGCGCCAGATGCCGTTGAGCGTGCGGTCGATGGTCAGCATCAGCGACAAGGCGCTGAACAGCAGCACCGCCAGGCTGGCGCTGCCCAGGCGGTTGGCCTTGGCGGCGAACTGCGTCAGCGCACCCAGCACCGGCTTGGCGATCGCGTCCGGCACGAGGGTCTGCAGGAAGTACTTCTGCAGCGAGTCCTGGAACTTGCCGAACATCGGGAAGGCGGTGAACAAGGCCAGCATCACCGTGACCAGCGGCACCAGCGCGATCAGTGTCGTGAAGGTCAGGCTGCCGGCGCTCAGGCCCAGGCGGTCCTCGCGGAAACGCTCGCGCAGCGTGCGCAAGGTGTCATACCAGGGCCACGTGCGAAGCGCCTCCAGCGTGGCCGCCACGCCGGCCTGCCAGTGCCCGCGCAGGGCAGTTTTGGAAATCATGGCGACTATGATGCCAGCCATGTCCGATGCGTCGTTTTCCTCCGCGCCACAGGCGCCCGATCAGGTGGTGCGCGCGAGCCGCGCGCTGGCCCTGGGCAGCCTGCTGGGACTGATCGTGCTGGGCCTGGCCTGGGAGCTGTGGCTGGCCCGCACCGGCAGCGGCTTGCTGGCGCTGAAGGTGCTGCCGCTGCTGGCGCCGCTGCCCGGCCTGCTGCGCCACCGGCTCTACACCTACCGCTGGCTGAGCCTCTTGGTCTGGCTGTATTGCACCGAAGGCCTGGTGCGCGCGACCAGCGAACACGGCATCGGCCAATGGCTGGCCACGCTGGAAGTGCTGTTGTGCCTGCTGCTGTTCGTGGCCTGTGCACTGCAGGTGCGCTGGCGGCTGAACCAGGCCAGGCTGAAGAACCTTGCCAGCGAGCAAGCCGCATGAAACAGGAAGCCTTGCTCGCACAACTGGCCGAGATCGTCGGCAGCAGTCACGTGCTGTTCGAGGGCGACCTGAGCGCCTGGGAACTGGACTGGCGCAAGCGCTACCGCGGCAAGGCGCTGGCGGTGGTGCGGCCGGTGGACACCGCCCAGGTCGCCGCAGTCGTGAAGGCCTGTGCGGCACATGGCGCTGCGCTGGTGCCGCAAGGCGGCAACACCGGCCTGGTCGGTGGCGGTGTGCCGGACGACAGTGGCACGCAGGTGCTGCTGAGCCTGGGCCGCATGCAGCGTGTACGCCAGCTGGACAGCGCAAACCTGACGATGACCGTGGACGCTGGCTGCGTGCTGCAGGCGGTGCAACAGGCCGCGGACGCCGCCGGCCTGCTGTTCCCGCTCAGCCTCGCGGCCGAAGGCAGCTGCACGATTGGCGGCAACTTGGCGACCAACGCCGGTGGCACCCAGGTGCTTCGCTACGGCAATGCACGCGAGCTGTGCCTGGGGCTGGAAGTGGTCACCGCGGAAGGCGACATATGGGACGGGCTGTCCGGCCTGCGCAAGGACAACACCGGCTACGACTTGCGTGACATGTTCATTGGCAGCGAAGGCACGCTGGGCATCATCACCGGCGCCACGCTGAAGCTGTTTCCTAAACCTGCAGCGCGCATGACGGCGCTGGCCGCCTGTGCCGACGTGCCGGCTGCGGTGGACTTGCTGACGCTGGCCCGCCAGCGGCTGGACGCCGGGCTCACGGGCTTCGAGCTGATGTCGGCATTTGCGCTGCAACTCGTGGCGACGCATTTCCCGCAGCTGCCACGGCCGTTGCCGAACGCCGCCTGGGCCGTGCTGCTGGAGCTTTCCGGTCAGGACGAAAGCCAGGCCCGCGGAGCGCTCGAAGCGCTGCTGGGCGAGGCGATGGAACAAGGGCTGGTGGACGACGCGGTGGTGGCCGAAAGCCTGGCCCAGTCCTCGGCGCTGTGGCACCTGCGCGAATCCATTCCGCTAGCACAGGCCGAGGAAGGCCTGAACATCAAGCACGACATCGCCCTGCCCGTCTCGGCGATTCCTGATTTCGTGGCCGAGACCGACGCCGCGCTGGCCCGGCTGGTGCCCGGTGCGCGGCTGGTCAACTTCGGCCACCTGGGCGACGGCAACCTGCATTACAACGTGCAGGCCCCCGAGGGCGGCTCGGCTGCAGCGTTCCTCGCCACGCACGAGCCGGCGGTCAACACGCTGGTGTACGACGCGGTGAAGCGCCACGGCGGCTCGATCTCGGCCGAACACGGCATTGGCGCGCTCAAGCGCGACACCTTGCCGCTTTACAAGTCGCCGGTGGCGCTGGGGCTGATGCGGGCGATCAAACAGGCGCTGGACCCGCACGGGCGGCTGAACCCGGGGCGCATGCTGTAGCGCAGCCCCGGTTGGCGCTCAGTGACGCGGGCCGGCCAAACCTTCAGGCACCGGCAGCGCCAGCACCTCGATGCCTTCGTCGCTCAGCTCGGCACGCTGTTCCGCCGTGGCCTGGCCGCGGATGCTGCGGCTTTCGGTCTCGCCGTAGTGCATGCGCCTGGCTTCTTCCGGGAAACGCTCGCCGACGTCTTCGGTCTTGCTCAGCACCTGCTGCACCATGCCCATCCAGGCAGTTTGCAGTGCTGCCAAGCCTTCGGGGGAGATCGTGAGCTGCTGCTGCGCCATGCCCCCACCGGACGCTTCAGGCGTGGCTTCGGGTAACGGCTGGGTCTTCTCGGTGACCGCCCGGGAGGGCTTGGGTGGCTTGGCGCCGGACAGGTTCAGGCGCGGCGCGCTGGGCAGGCGTTCGACCTGGGCATCGCCACACATCGGACAGCTGAGCAGACCGTTTTGCTGCTGGTCGACGAAATCCTGCTCCGAACCGAACCAGCCTTCAAATCCATGTCCGCCTGCGCAGCGGAGGTTCCACACCTTCATCTGCGCATTATGGGCAGCTGGCCAGCTTCGCAGTGGGTTGCCAGTCCAAAGTCCATTGGCCGGAACGCCACTTTTGCAACCACAACAGGCAGATCAGCGTCTTGGCGTCGGTCAGTTCGCCGCGCGCGGCCAGGGAGTCCAACTCGGACTCCTGCATCAGGCACAGGTCGATCAGCTCGCCGTAGTCCAGTTGGCGCTCGCCCAGCGTCAGGCCGCGGGCGAACCATATCTCGATGAACTCGTTGGAATAGGCGGCCGCGTTGTGCAGCACGCCGGCGCAAGCCCATTCGGCCGCTCGGTAACCGGTTTCCTCGGCCAGCTCGCGCATCGCAGCGACAACACGCGACTCGCCCGGGTCCAGCTTGCCGGCCGGGAATTCCAGCAGCACCTGCTGCAGCGGGTAGCGGTACTGACGCTCCAGCACCAGCCGGCCATCGTCCAGCATCGGCACGATGACCACGGCACCAGGGTGCACGATGTATTCGCGTGAAGCCTCGCCGCCATCGGGCAGCGCGATCTTGTCGGCGCGAACGTCGAGGAAGTGGCCGACGTAAGCCTGTTTGCTCGACAGCGTGCGTTCGACCAGGTGCGCCTCGGGTGCGGCGTGCTGCGAATCCCCGGTCCCGTCAGGCAACGCCATCGTGCAGTTCCTTGGCGGTCAAGGAGGCGGGCTTGGCCGGTTTGCGCAGCTGGCGCCAGACAAAGCCCGGCGAGGCCAGCGTCAGGAACAGGCAGCCGGTGGCAACGAAAAACTCCCACTGCTGCGGTGAACGCTGCCCGAGCTGCGCTTCCAGCGCAAAACCAAGCGCCAGCGTCAAGCCCCACAGGATCAGCAGCTCCAGCAGGCGCCAGGCAAAAGCCTTGGGCGCGAGCCGCGGGCCGACGACCAGCATGCGCTCGCTGAAAAATGGCAGGTTGGCGGCGATGATCGCCACCACCAGCACCAGCCAGACGGCTGCTGTCTGCGTCATCGGGTGCGGCTGTTGAGGCTCACCCGGCCAGCGCGGCCAGGATCACGTCGCGGCACAGGCCCATCAGGCCGTCCGGCAGCAGGCCCAGCACCAGCGCAGCAGCACCATTGCAGGCCAGCAGCACGCCCACACCGCCTTGCGATGCGACAGGCGTCGCATCCTTGGGCGGGTCGAAGTACATGACTTTGACAATGCGCAGGTAGTAGAACGCGCCGATCAGCGACAGCAGCACCGCGACGATGGCCAGCACGATGTAGCCATGCACATTGGTGCTGACCAGGGCCTGCACCACCGCGAACTTGGCGTAGAAGCCCACCATCGGCGGCACGCCTGCCAGCGAGAACATCAGCACAGTCATCACGCCGGCCAGCCAGGGCTTGCGCCTGGCCAGGCCTGCCAGGTCGTTGACCTCTTCGCTCTCGAAGCCTTCACGGCTCAGGAACATGATCAGGCCGAAGGTGGCCAGCGTCGTCATCACGTAGGTGATGATGTAGAACAGCGCCGAGCTGTAGCCGTTGGCAGCGGAAGCCGTGTCGCCCTGGATCACCGTGGGCGTGAAGCCCAGCAGCATGAAGCCCAGCTGCGCGATGGCCGAGTAGGCCAGCATGCGCTTCAGGTTGGTTTGCGCCACGGCGGCCAGGTTGCCCAGTGCCATCGACAGCACCGACAGCACGATCAGCATTTCCTGCCAGTCCTGCGCCAGGCCGCTCAGGCCTTCGACCAGCACGCGCAGCGTGATCGCGAAGGCGGCCAGCTTGGGCGCGCCGCTGATCAGCAGCGTGACCGAAGTCGGCGTGCCCTGGTAGACGTCCGGCACCCACATGTGGAACGGCACCACACCCAGCTTGAAGGCCAGGCCGGCAACGATGAACACCACACCGAAGGTCAGCACGGTGCTGTTGACGCCACCCTTGCTGATGACGTCGAAGACTTCGTCGATCTGCAGCGAGCCGGTGGCGCCGTACATCATCGACATGCCGTACAGCAGGAAACCGCTGGCCAGCGCGCCGAGCACGAAGTACTTCATTGCGGCTTCGGTGGACACGCCGTGGTCACGCCGCAAGGCGGCCAGCGCATACAACGACAGGCTCATCAGTTCCAGGCCCACGTAGATGACCAGGAAGTTGTTGGCCGAGATCATCACCGAGATGCCCAGCAGCACGAACATCGACAGCGAGAAGAACTCGCCCTTCTGCAGTTCGCGCGAGCCGTTGTAGGGCTGGGCGTAGGCAATGGTCAGCATCATGGCCAGCGCCGCGCACAGGGCCAGCAAATGGCCCATCGGGTCGGACACGACCAGGCCTTGCATCGCGTAGACCGAAGCCGCGGCACCTTCAGTGCCCAGGCCGTTCTTCAGGGCCACCGCGTGCATCACTGCCACGCCGGCCAGCGAGGCCTGGGTCAGCCAGAAGGTCAGCCGCCGGCGTGGCTCGGTGACGCCGAGGTCCACCAGCGCGACCACGCAAGCCGCAATCAGCAGCAGGATTTCAGGGTAGACGACGAGCCAGTTCATTTGAGTCATGGTGTGCATTCCCGGCGCATCAAGGCAGTTTGGAGACAGCCACGTGCTTGAGCAGCTCGGTCACGGAGACATGCATCACGTCGGTGAAGGGCTTGGGGTACAGGCCCATGGCCAGCACGGCCACGGCCAGCAGCGCCAGCATCAGGAATTCGCGGGCATTGATGTCGGTCAGTTCGCGCACGTGGTCGTTGGCCACTTCGCCGAAGTAGACGCGCTTGTACATCCACAGCGTGTAGGCCGCACCGAAGATCAGCGCCGTGGCAGACAGTGCGCCGATCCAGAAGTTGAAGCCCACGGCGCCCAGGATCACCATCCACTCGCCGATGAAGCCCGCCGTGCCGGGCAGGCCGCAGTTGGCCATGGCAAACAGCAGCGCAAAGGCGGCGAACTTCGGCATCGTGTTGACCACGCCACCGTAGGCGGCGATCTCCCGCGAGTGCACACGGTCGTACAAAACGCCAATGCACAGGAACATCGCGCCAGACACGAAGCCGTGCGAGATCATCTGCACGATGGCGCCGGAGACACCCAGCTCGTTGAAGATGAAGAAGCCCAGCGTGACGAAGCCCATGTGGGCGATGGACGAATAGGCGACCAGCTTCTTCATGTCCTGCTGGACCATCGCCACCAGGCCGATGTAGATCACCGCGATCAACGACAGCGCGATCATCAGCCAGGCGTAGTGATGTGCGGCGTCAGGGGCGATGGGCAGCGAGAAGCGCAGGAAGCCGTAGGCACCCAGCTTCAGCATGATGGCGGCCAGCACCACGGAACCACCGGTCGGCGCCTCCACGTGGGCGTCCGGCAGCCAGGTGTGCACCGGCCACATCGGCACCTTGACCGAGAAAGCCGCGAAGAAGGCGAAGAACAGCAGCGTCTGCGCGTCCATCGGCAGCGGCAGCTTGTGCCATTGCTGGATCTCGAAGCTGCCACCCGACTGGAAGTAAAGGTAGGTCAGCGCGATCAGCATCAACAGCGAACCGAGCAGCGTGTAGAGGAAGAACTTGAAGGCTGCGTAGACGCGCCGCGGGCCGCCCCAGATGCCGATGATGATGTACATCGGGATCAGCGTGGCCTCGAAGAACACGTAGAACAGCAAGCCGTCCATTGCGCTGAACACGCCGACCATCAGGCCGGACAGGATCAGGAAGGCACCCAGGTACTGGTGCGCCCGTTCGGTGATGACCTCCCAGGCTGCGATCACCACGATGATGGTGATGAAAGCCGTCAGCAGCACGAACCAGACCGACAGGCCGTCGACACTCAGGTGGTAGCGAACGTGGAAACGCTCGATCCAGCCGGCGTTCTCGACGAACTGCATCGCTGCAGTGCCGGTGTCGAAGCCGGTGATCAGCGGCAGCGTGACCAGGAAGCTCAGGATCGCACCGACCAGCGCGATCCAACGCGCCGCATTCGCGTTCTGCTCCCGCCCCACAGCCAACAACAAGGCGCCGAAAGCAATCGGCAGCCAGATGGCAACGCTCAAAAGACCCATTCTTGTTCTCCGCCCTCGTTCAATGGCCGATCAGGCTCATCAGATAGGGCCACAGCTGCCAGGTCATCAGACCGAAGACGCCCAGGACCATCACCAGGGCATACCAGGAAAGGTAGCCCGTTTGCACCGTGCGCACGATGGAGGCAAAGCCGCCCACCGCACGCGCCGAGCCGTTGACCAGCACGCCATCGATCAGCGCGATGTCGCCGCCCTTCCACAGGCCCACGCCCAGCAGGCGGGCGCCCGCGGCCAGCACGTTCTCGTTGAACCAGTCCATGTAGTACTTGTTCTCCAGCACGCGGATGACCGGCGACAGTGCCCGGCCGATCGCCGCCGGAATGGCTGGGCTGACCATGTAGAAAACATAGGCCGTCACCACACCGGCCAGCGCCAGCCAGAACGGCAGCGAGGTGAAGGCATGCACGCCCATGGCCGCAGCGCCGTGGAATTCCTCGGCCAGCGACTCCATCGCATGGTGCGCCTCGGGATTCACGAAGATCGCATCCTTCAGGAAGTCGCCATACAGCATCGGCTGGATGGTCATCCACCCGATCACCACCGACGGGATGGCCAGCAGCACCAGCGGCGCGGTGACGACCCACGGCGACTCATGCGGCGTGTGCGCATGGCCGTGGCCATGGTCGTCATGCTCGTCGTGGTGATCGTGTTCGCCGGGGAACGGCTTGTGGTGGAAGTGTTCCTTGCCATGGAAAACCAGGAAGTACATCCGGAAGCTGTAGAAGGCGGTGACGAACACACCGGCAGTCACGGCGAACTGCGCGAAGCCTGCACCGGGCAGGTGGCTCGCGGCCACCGCCTCGATGATCGAATCCTTCGAGTAGAAGCCGGCGAAGAACGGCGTGCCGATCAGCGCCAGCGAACCCAGCAGCGAGGTGATCCAGGTGATGGGCATGTACTTGCGCAGGCCGCCCATGTTGCGGATGTCCTGGTCATGGTGCATGCCGATGATCACCGAACCGGCGCCGAGGAATAGCAGTGCCTTGAAGAAGGCATGCGTCATCAGGTGGAAGACCGCCACGTTGTAGGCCGAGACGCCCAGCGCCACCGTCATGTAGCCCAGCTGTGAAAGCGTGGAGTACGCAACGACGCGCTTGATGTCGGTCTGGATGATGCCCAGGAAGCCCATGAACAGCGCGGTGATCGAGCCGATGACCAGCACGAAATTCAGCGCGGTGTCCGACAGCTCGAACAGCGGCGACATGCGCGTGACCATGAAGATGCCGGCGGTCACCATCGTGGCCGCGTGGATCAGCGCCGAGATCGGGGTCGGGCCTTCCATCGAGTCCGGCAGCCAGACGTGCAGCGGGAACTGCGCAGACTTGCCCATCGCGCCGATGAACAGGCAGATGCAGGCGACCGTCAGCATGCCCCAGTCGGTACCGGGGAAGCCCAGCTTGGCCAGCTCGCCGGACTTGGCGAACACCTCGGCATAGTTCAGCGAGCCGCCATAGGCCAGCAGCAGGCCAATGCCCAGGATGAAGCCGAAGTCGCCCACGCGGTTGACCAGGAAGGCCTTCATGTTGGCGAACACGGCCGTGGGCTTCTTGAACCAGAAGCCGATCAGCAGGTACGACACCAGGCCCACCGCTTCCCAGCCGAAGAACAGCTGCAGGAAGTTGTTGCTCATCACCAGCATGAGCATCGAGAAGGTGAACAGCGAGATGTACGAGAAGAAGCGCTGGTAGCCCGGATCCTCTTCCATGTAGCCGATGGTGTAGATGTGCACCATCAGCGACACGAAGGTCACCACGCACATCATCATCGCGGTCAGGCCGTCGATCAGGAAGCCGACTTCCATCTTCAGGCCACCGACGTTCATCCACTCGTAGATCGTCGCGTTGAAGCGGGCACCGTCGATCGCCACCGACTTCAGCACGCTGGCCGAGATCAGGAAAGCGACCAGCACGCCGAGGATGGTCAGGACGTGCGAGCCACGCCGGCCGACGGCCTTGCCGAACAGGCCGGCAATGATGGAGCCGACCAGCGGCGCCAGTGGCACCGCCAGCAGCAGGTTCTGTGAGAGTTGTGTTGACATGTTCTTCTGGACTCCGTGGTGCGACTCAACCCTTCAGGGTGTCCAGTTCGTCCACCGCGATGGTGGAGCGGTTGCGGAACAGCACGACGAGGATGGCCAGGCCGATGGCCGACTCGGCCGCCGCGACGGTGAGGATGAAGAACACGAAGACCTGGCCGTCCATGTTGCCAAGGTAGTGCGAGAAGGCGACGAAGTTCATGTTCACCGCCAGCAGCATCAGCTCGATCGCCATCAGCAGCACGATCAGGTTGCGACGGTTCATGAAGATGCCCACGACCGACAGCGCGAACAGGAAGCCGCCCAGCGTCAGGTAGTGGTACAGCGTGATGCCGGCGCTCATGCCTTGTCTCCTTCAGGCGTCTTGGGAACCGACGGTGCTTCGATGACCGCGTCCATCTTGACAATTCGGAAGCGGTCTGCGGCCTTGACGCGCACCTGCTCCGACGGGTTCTGCGAACGGCTGTCCTTGCGCTGGCGCATGGTCAGCGCGATGGCGGCGATCATGGCCACCAGCAGCAGCACTGCGGCGACCTGCAGCGGGTACAGGTACTGGGTGTAGATCTCGACGCCCAGTGCGCGGGTGTTGCCCAGCTTCATCACCGCTTCAGGCATGGCCTTGGCGGCCGGCAGGTTGAAGCCGCTCTTCATCACCAGGTACATCTCGAGCGCGATCAGCACGCCGACAAAGCCGGCCAGCGGGAAGTGGCTCCAGAACCCTTCGCGCAGCTTGTCGGTGCTGATGTCCAGCATCATCACGACGAAGAGGAACAGCACCATCACGGCACCGACGTAGACCAGCACCAGCGTGATGGCCAGGAACTCGGCGCGCAGCAGCATCCACACGCACGAAGCGTTGAAGAAGGCGAGCACCAGGTAGAGGGCCGAATGCACGGTGCTGCGTGCGGTGATGACCATGAAGGCCGACACCAGCAGCACGGCTGAGAAGAGGTAGAACAGGGCGGAGGTGGTGTTCATGTTGTTGCGCGCCGTGAGGGCACGCCGAACCCGCAGGCCGGACGAAACCGGCTGCCGGGCTCAGCGGTACTTGGCGTCGGCCTCCTTGTTGGCGGCGATCTCTTTTTCGTAGCGGTCGCCCACGGCCAGCAGCATGTCCTTGGTGAAGTACAGGTCGCCGCGCTTTTCGCCGTGGTATTCGAAGATGTGCGTCTCGACGATGGAGTCCACCGGACAGCTCTCTTCGCAGAAGCCGCAGAAGATGCACTTGGTCAGGTCGATGTCGTAGCGCGTGGTGCGGCGGCTGCCGTCGGCGCGCACGTCGGACTCGATGGTGATGGCCATCGCCGGGCAAACGGCTTCGCAGAGCTTGCAGGCAATGCAGCGCTCTTCGCCGTTCTCATAGCGGCGCAGCGCATGCAGGCCGCGGAAACGTGGCGAGGCCGGGGTCTTTTCCTCGGGAAACTGCACCGTGATGTTGCGCGAGAAGAAGTGCCGGCCGGTGACGGCCAGGCCTTTCCACAACTCCAGCAGCAGGAAGCTGGTGAAGAGGTCCTTGATGGCGGCAAAAGTAGACATGTGTGCTCGCTCCCTTTATGGCCAGATGTTCAGCGGCGACTGGATCCACAGACCCACGACGACCAGCCACACCAGCGTGACAGGGATGAAGATCTTCCAGCCCAGACGCATGATCTGGTCGTAGCGGAAGCGCGGGAAGGTGGAGCGGACCCAGAGGAACATCGTGACGACCACGAAGACCTTGACGGCCAGCCAGCCCCAGCCGTTGGGCAAGAAGCTCACCGGGCTGAGCCAGCCGCCGAGGAACAGCAGCACGGTCAGCATCGAGACCAGGATCATGTTCGCGTATTCCGCCAGGAAGAACATCGCGAACGACATGCCCGAGTACTCGATCATGTGGCCGGCGACGATTTCCGACTCGCCCTCCACCACGTCGAACGGGTGGCGGTTGGTCTCGGCCAGGCCGGAGATGAAGTACACGAAGAACACCGGCAGCAGCGGCAACCAGTTCCACGACAGGAAGCCGACGCCCATGTCTGCCATGCGGCCACGGCCCTGCTGCATCACGATGTCGGTCATGTTCAGGCTGCCCGAGACCATCAGCACGATGACCAGCGCGAAGCCCATCGCGATTTCATAGGACACCATCTGCGCTGAAGCGCGCAGCGCGCCGAGGAAGGCGTACTTCGAGTTCGAGGCCCAGCCGGCGATGATCACGCCATAGACCTCCATCGAGGTGATGGCCATCAGGAACAACAGGCCAGCATTGACGTCGGCCAGCACCACTTCCGGACCGAACGGCACCACGGCCCATGCGGCCAGCGCCGGCATGATGGTCATGATGGGGCCGATGAAGAACAGGCCCTTGCTGGCCGCCGTCGGGCGGATGATTTCCTTGAAGATCAGCTTGACCGCGTCGGCAATCGGCGTCAGCAGGCCGAACGGGCCCACCCGGTTCGGGCCCGGACGGATCTGCGTCCAGCCAATGGCCTTGCGCTCCCACAGCGTCAGGTAGGCGACGCAGCCGAGCAGCGGCAGCATCACCACGATGATCTTGATCAGGGACCAGACGATGGGCCAGAGCACGCCGCCCATCAGCGCCAGTCCGGCTTGGTTGAAGTTGTCGATCATGAGCGTTGGTTCCTGCGTGGCTTTCAGGCCGCGGCGACCGTGAGGGAGCCGAACATCGCGCCGAGGCCGGCCGTGTCCGGATGGCCTGCCGGCACGCGCACCGTG
>NZ_VIDT01000003.1 GCF_006519715.1 Ideonella azotifigens | reverse complement strand
AGCACCACCGGCTCCTGGGCCAGCTTGCTGCGCAAGGCAGTCAGGAAACTGGCGTCCTGCTTCGGTGCCGACGCGAGGTCGTCCGAGCGCAGCACGTCCCCGATCAGCGCATAGCAGTGCCAGCTCGCGCGCAGCTCAGGGTCTTGGCGCCAGGCATCCACCGACAGGCGCAGTTCGCGCCCATCGGCCTCGCCATCGCTCAGTGCCGAAAGGCCCTGCAGCATGCGCTCATGATCGTTCGACGGCTCCAACATCATCTCAGCTCCAGACAGCGGTCAGGCTCGACAAAATCCAGGTCACCAACGTTCACCGTTTTGGGTATCCAACAGCGGTTTCAAGCGCAGTGCGATCGCTTCACGGGCGCGAAAAATCCGCGATCGAACGGTACCGATCGGGCAATTCATCACGTCAGCAATCTCTTCGTAACTCAGTCCTTCGATCTCGCGCAGCGTAATGGCCTGCCGCAAGTCCTCGGACAAGGCCTCGATCGCCGCGTTCACCGTGGATGCAATTTCCTTGCTCGCCAACAGGGCCTCAGGCGTGGCCATGTCGATTTGTTCCATTTGCGGCCGGGAAGTTTCGTCATCGTCATCCCCTGTTGCCATTGCGGCTTCGGTGATCACGGGATCCCGCTTCAAATCGACCAGCGCCTTCTTCGCAGTGTTGACCGCGATCCGGTAAAGCCAGGTGTAAAACGCACTCTCGCCACGGAACTGCGGCAACGCACGATAAGCGCGGATGAAGGTCTCCTGGGCAATGTCGAACACCAGGTCGCTGTCGCGCACCATGCGGCCGATCAGCCGCTCGATGCGACGCTGGTACTTGACCACCAGCATTTCGAAAGCCTTGACGTCGCCCTGCTTGACGCGCTCGACCAGCGCGGCGTCGACATCGGGTTGCAGGCTGCTCATGCGACGGGCGCTCCCGCACCCGAAACGGGCTCCTGCATGCGAACCTGCACGTTCACCGGCGGCGTGCGCACCGCGATGCGCAGCGCATGCCAAGCCATCGCTCCCGCGGCGCCGCGGGACATTGGCAAGTGGCGAACTGGCTGGCCGGCGATGCCGTGCCAACGCAGCAGCATCCAATCGCCCCAGTCCAGCACCAGCGTCGGCGTGCCAGCAACGTCCAGCGTGCGACCGTCAGCGGCGAGCAGGCTCCAGCCCGCGCCATCCCAACGCAGGCGCATGACCGGCCGTGTTGCCAGGCATCGATAAAACCCAACTGCCAGCAAGGCTCCGGCCGCCAGCAGTTCGAACATGCCACCCGCACCTGGCAGCGCGCCAGTGACAGGCCAACCGGCCCGCTGGCGCAAGTGCATCCACAACCAGCCCACGAAGGCGCTCACCGCCAGACCACCGATGGCCGCAACCAGCGCGGACCAGAGGCCACGCCTTGCAAGCGCACAGTCAGAGGGAGGCGGCGTGCGGCGCATCAGGCCCGCCTCGACAGCATGGGGCGACGCAACAACTTGGCTCGCGTGGCGGCGCTCAAATGCGCCTGAACACCAGCGTGCCGTTGGTGCCGCCGAAGCCGAAGTTGTTTTTCACCGCAATGTCGATCTTCATCTCGCGCGCCGTGTTGGCGCAGTAATCCAGGTCGCACTCGGGATCCTGGTTGAAGATGTTGATGGTCGGCGGTGAAATCTGGTGATGCAGCGCCATCACGGTGAACACCGATTCGATGCCGCCTGCGCCACCCAGCAGGTGGCCGGTCATCGACTTGGTCGAGTTCACGACCAGGCGCCTGGCGTGGTCGCCAAAGGCCAGCTTGATCGCGTTGGTCTCGTTCAGGTCACCCAGCGGCGTCGAGGTGCCATGGGCATTCAGGTATTGCACCGCGTCGGCATTGAGGCCGGCGTCGCGCAGCGCAGCCTTCATCGAGCGCTTGGGGCCATCCACACTGGGCGCAGTCATGTGATACGCGTCGGCACCCATGCCGAAGCCGATCACTTCGGCGTAAATCCTGGCGCCACGCTTCTTCGCGTATTCGTATTCTTCCAGCACCACCACGCCACCGCCCTCGCCCAGCACGAAGCCGTCTCGGTCACGGTCCCAGGGCCGCGAAGCGGTCGCCGGGTCATCATTGCGGGTGGACAGCGCGCGCGCAGCCGCAAAGCCGCCAACCCCGAGCATCGACACCGTGGCCTCGGCACCGCCGGCGACCATGACGTCCGCATCGCCGTAGCCGATCATGCGTGCCGACTGGCCGATGCAATGCAAACCAGTGGTACAAGCGGTGACCACGGCCAGGTTCGGACCGGTGAAACCGAAGCGGATCGAGACATGGCCGGAGATCATGTTGATGATCGAGGCTGGGACGAAAAATGGGGAGATGCGGCGCGGGCCACGATCAACGACCATGCGAGCGGTCTGTTCGATCTCCGGCAGACCGCCGATGCCCGAGCCGATCATGCACCCGATGCGCTCGGCCGTCTCCTCGGTCAGCGCGTCGCCAGTGGGCAGCCCGGCATCCTGCACGGCCTGGATGGCAGCGGCCACGCCAAAGTGGATGAAGCTGTCCATGTGCTTGGCTTCCTTGCCGGGAACGTACTCCTCGACATTGAAGCCTTTGACCTCGCCTGCAAACTGGCAGGCGATGCCGGAGGCATCGAACTTGGTGATGGGCGCGATGCCGGAACGACCTGCAAGCAGGTTGCTCCAGCCCTCGGAAACCGTGTTGCCGACCGGGCTGATCAGCCCCAGGCCGGTGATGACGACACGTCGACGGGTCATGCGTTCAGATCAGATCGTTGCGGGGGCGGAACTGCAAGGCCTTGTCAGGCCTTGGCGTTGCCCTTGGCATAGTCGATCGCCAACTGGACAGTGGTGATCTTCTCGGCTTCCTCATCAGGAATCTCAATGCCGAATTCATCTTCCAGGGCCATCACCAGTTCGACGGTGTCGAGCGAGTCGGCACCCAGGTCGGCCACGAAGGCTTTTTCGTTGGTGACGTCGGCTTCGGGAACACCCAGTTGCTCGGCGATGATTTTCTTGACGCGTGCTTCGATGTCGCTCATGACTCCTCCAGGAGGGATTGCGTAAAACGGGCCGGATTCTACGCTGGCAAGCGCAGAGCCCGGCGGGGGGATCAGTTCATGAACATGCCGCCATTGACGTGCAGCTCTGTTCCAGTGATGTAACCCGCTTCCGGGCTGGCGAGGAAGGCAACCGCATGCGCGATCTCCTCCGGCTGGCCCAGGCGCTGCAACGGGATCTGCTGCAGCAGCGCAGCCTTCTGCGCCTCGGGCAGAGTGTCGGTCATGTCGGTGGCAATGAAGCCGGGCGCGACGCAATTGACCGTGATGTTTCGGCTGCCGAGCTCGCGCGCCAGCGCGCGCGTCATGCCGGCCACACCGGCCTTGGCGGCTGCGTAGTTGGCCTGGCCCGGATTGCCGGAAGCGCCAACCACTGAGGTGATGCTGATGATGCGGCCGAAGCGCTGCTTCATCATCGGGCGGATCGCCGCCCGCGCAAGCCGGAAGACGGCGCGCAGGTTGGTGTCCAGCACGGCATCCCAGTCGTCGTCCTTCATGCGCATGGCCAACTGGTCGCGCGTGATGCCGGCATTGTTGACCAGCACATGCAGGCCACCCTGATCCTTGACCAGCTGGTCCATGCAGGCGTCCACCGCGGCGGCGTCGGTCACATCCAGCTTCAGGCCGTCGCAGCCAGGGAATTCGGCCAGCGCGTCGCGAATCGCCTGCGCGCCGGCATCGGTGGTCGCGGTGCCCAGCACGCGAAAACCGCGTGCGGCCAAGGTCAGCGCAATCGCCCGGCCGATGCCGCGCGTCGCGCCAGTCACCAGCGCAACCTGCGCTGGTGCCACTGAGGTGTTTGCAACCGTGCTCATGCCAATGCCTCCTTGGCCAGGGCCAGGCTGGCCGGGTCGAACACGCAGACCGCATTCAGTTCAGGTTCGATGCGCTTGACCATGCCGGTCAGCGCACGGCCAGGGCCGCACTCGATCACGTCCGTCAGGCCTTGCGCACGCAAGGCATGCACGACCTCAACCCAGCGCACCGGGCCAAAGGCCTGGCGGTACAGCGCGTCGCGGATCGCTTCAGCGCTGCTTTCGACCTTCACGTCGATGTTGTTGACCACCGGCACACTGGGTGCTGCAAAGGTGGTTTCCGCCAGCTTCACCTTCAGCGCTTCGGCGGCAGGCTTCATCAGCGTGGAATGGAATGGCGCCGAGACCGACAGCAGCAAGGCACGCTTGGCGCCCATGCCCTTCAGCGTGGCGCAGGCTGTGTCCACGCCCAGCTTGGTGCCGGCGATCACGGTCTGCTTCGGGTCGTTGAAATTGACTGCCTCCACCATCTCGCCGCAAGACTGCATGGCTTCTGCGCAACCGGCCCGGACCATCTGCGCGTCCAGCCCGAGGATAGCCGCCATGCCGCCCTGGCCAACCGGCACCGCATCCTGCATGGCCTGCGAGCGCAGCCGCACCAGCACCAGCGCATCGGCCAGCGTCAGGCTGCCGGAGGCCACCAGCGCGGTGTATTCGCCCAGCGAATGGCCAGCCATGGCCTCCGGCACGAAACCCGTCTCGGCAGACCATGCGCGGTAGCAGGCCAAACCCGCCACCAGCATCACCAACTGGGTGTTGACGGTCAGGTCCAGCTGCTCTTTCGGGCCTTGCTGGATCAGCGTGCGCAGGTCGCGGTCGAGCACGCTGCTGGACTCATCCAGCGTCTGCTGCACGGCGGGGTGCCCGCCCCATGCGTCAAGCATGCCGACGGATTGGGAACCCTGTCCGGGAAAGACAACAGCGAATCGTTTCATGGGATCACACCAGCTTGGGTCGAATCTTCAGAAATCCAGCAGCACCGCGCCCCAGGTGAAGCCACCGCCCACCCCTTCGAGCAGGACGGTCTGGCCACGTTGCACGCGGCCGGAGCGCACGGCATGGTCCAGGGCCAGCGGAATGGACGCAGCAGACGTGTTGCCATGTTCGTCCACCGTGACGATCAGCTTGTCGGCGCCAAGCTTCAGCTTGCGCGCCGTGCCCTGCATGATGCGGATGTTGGCCTGATGCGGAATCAGCCAGTCGATGTCGGCCTCGGTGCGCCCAGCTGCAGCCAGGGTTTCCCGCGCCACGCTCTCCAGCACCGACACCGCCAGCTTGAACACCGCCTGACCATCCATCTTCAGCAATGGATCGCCCAGCACCTGGCCGCCCGCGACTGTACCCGGCACGCACAGGATCTCGCGGTAGCGGCCATCCGCATGCATGCGACTGGCCAGGATGCCAGGCTCGTCCGAGGCTTCCAGCACCACGGCGCCGGCGCCGTCACCAAACAGCACGCAAGTCGTGCGGTCGTTGAAGTCCAGGATGCGCGAGAACACTTCGGCACCGATCACCAGTGCGCAACGCGCAGCCCCGGTGCGGATCATCGAATCCGCCACCGAGAGCGCGTAGACAAAGCCGGAGCACACCGCTTGCAGGTCGAAGACCGGGCAACCGTGCACGCCAAGCTTGCGCTGGATGATGCTGGCGGTCGACGGGAAGACCATGTCCGGCGTGGACGTGGCGACGATGATCAGGTCGACCTCGTCGGCGCGCCGGCCGGCGGCTTCCAGCGCATTCAGCGCCGCGCCCAGGCCCAGGTCGCTGGCGCATTGTTCGGCGGCGGCAAAGTGACGCGCCCGGATGCCGGTGCGCTCGACGATCCAGGTGTCCGAAGTCTCCAGGCCACGCTCGGCCAGTTCAGCGGCCAGCTCTTCGTTGCTCACGCGGCGCGTCGGCAACATGCTGCCGGTGCCGGTGATGCGGGCGTGACGAGCAGGTGGCATCACCGCGGGAAACTGGGGGCTGGGCAGCGATGCACTGGCGGCAGCACCCGAAGAGGCAGAAGAAAGCGTCATGCAGCGGGTCGGACCGGCTGATCACCGGGAAGCGCAGGCATGGCCTGCAGGGTCTCGACGATGCGGTCATGGACCTGGTCGAGCAAGCGGTTGTGCGCCGCATCATAAGCCCGCGACAAGGCACGGCCAAAGGCGTACGCATCGGCAGAACCATGGCTCTTGAACACCAGGCCCTGCAAACCCAGCAACGCAGCGCCGTTGTAGCTGCGCGGGTCCACCCGCGCCCTAAAGCGCTTGAGCACCGGCATCGCCACCAGGGCAGCCAGCTTGGTCAGCCAGTTGCGGGTGAATTCTTCGCGGATGAACTGACTCAGCGCGTGCGCCAGGCCTTCGGTGGTCTTCAGCGCGACATTGCCGACGAAGCCGTCGCAAACCACGATGTCCGCCGTGCCTTCGAAGATGTCGTTGCCTTCGACATTGCCGTGGTAATTCAGGTGCCCGCTGGCGGCTGCAGCGCGCAGCAGGTCGCCGGCACGCTTGATGGTTTCGCTGCCCTTGATCACCTCGGAGCCGATGTTCAGCAGGCCCACGGTTGGATTGGGCTTGCCCTCGACCGCCGCAACCAGCGCGCTGCCCATGATGGCGAACTGCAGCAGGTGCTCCGCCGAGCAGTCCACATTGGCGCCCAGATCCAGCATGGTGGTGAACTCGCCGCGCACGTTCGGGATGACCGACGCGATGGCCGGACGGTCAATGCCCTCCAGCGTCTTCAGCAGGTAACGCGCCAATGCCATCAAGGCACCGGTGTTGCCAGCCGAAATGCAGGCATCGGCCTTGGCCACGCCGTCACGCAGCTTGAGCTGCGAGATGGCGATGCGCATCGAAGAATCCTTCTTGCGGCGCAAGGCCACTTCGACCGTATCGTCCATGGCCACCACCTCTGTCGCGGTGACCAGCGTGCAGCGCGGCCAGTGCGCGGCAGGCACCAGCGCATCGGCCGTGCCCACCAGCAGCAATTCCACGTCAGGATGCGAGTCCAGGAAAGCCCGGCAGGCCGGCAGCGTGACCGAGGGTCCATGGTCGCCACCCATGCAGTCCACCGCTAGGCGGACGCGGCTCAGCGGCGTCAAGGAAACAGATTCGGACACGGCAATCTCAGGCCAGGACGGCCCGACTCACAACGAAGCAGCCACGACAAAACCCGCGCGAACTGGCTTCAGAACAGCGAGGCGGCGCGGGATTTGAATTGGGGTGCGGAACCACCACCCTGAACGCGGGCGGCATGCACTCGGGGCAGGCAAAGCGCCAACCCATGAGCCCAACGGGCAGGTCAGGCGTCTGCCTTGGTCTTCAAGACCTTGCGGCCACGGTAAAAGCCGGTCGGGCTGATGTGGTGGCGCAGATGGATTTCGCCGGTGGTCGACTCGACCGCCGTGCCCGGCTGGGTCAGCGCGTTGTGCGAACGGTGCATGCCACGCTTGGAGGGCGACTTCTTGTTTTGCTGAACGGCCATGGAATTCTCCTGGGACGCCGGGGCCCCGGCGAATAACGACGCTGCTGCAGCGAGCCAGCCCTACAGAGCGGCCGCGCAAAGCGCCAAAGTCAATGAAATCGGTGAGACCTGAGGCCACCGAACCGCATGAGCCAAGGCCAATGACCGCCCATCAGGGCATGCCAAAACGCTCGGGACCTTGACCAGAACCTCGGCCAGAAACTGGCTGTGGCGCCTGGCCCATCCGGCCCGCTCGACCCCCGCTCGATCGCCAGTCAGCTGGTAGCTGAAGGGCAATGCGGAAAAGCCGCGGATCATAGCACGGATCAATTGGCCGGAACAGCCGTGGGGCACGGCCTGACCCACCGTGCCCCCGGCATGACCCAACCCATCAATCCGGCTTTTTCTTCAGCTGCGCCAGCACCGCAAACGGATTGGGCTGAGCCTCGTCAGCCTCGATTTCATCGTCCGGCAAAGGCAGCGGCTCCGGACACACCTCATGGCGCGGCACCAGCGGCAAGGCCAGCAACAGCTCGTCCTCCACCAGCTCACGCAAATCGGTCCAGCGCTGCAAGGCCAGCACATCGTCCTCGCTGTCGGCGTCCATCTCGGCGGCAGAAGCCTCATCCGACACGAAACGCAGCGAGCAATCCACGGCCACATCACTGGCCACCGGCCCCAGGCAGCGCTGGCAGCAAAGACTCAAGTTCACCTCGGCCTGCAGGTGCAACCAGATCTCGGGCGAACCACCCGTCACCGGGCGCTGCTCGCCTTCAGCCTGCCAGCGCACCACGGCAGGGTCGGCATCGCCCGTCAACAGCTGGGCCTCGTCCAGCCGAGACATCTCGGCAACCGACCACTGCCCGGAAATCAAACGCCCCTGCTCAGCCAGGGCAGCCACATCCAGACGCAGCGGGTCAGGTGCGGAAGAAGACGCGGAAACACTCATGGCACCAGTGTACGGCGGTGACCGATGGGAGAATCCCGCGATGACCGAGTTGCCCGCCACCCCGCCCCCTTCACACACAGCGCCTCGCCTGATCCTGGCGTCCACTTCGCGCTATCGGCGCGAGCTGCTGGAACGCCTGCGCCTGCCGTTCGACACGGTTTCGCCAGAGGTCGACGAAACGCCACAACCCGGCGAAGCGCCGGCCGTGCTGGCCCGGCGCCTGGCGCTGGCCAAGGCGCAGGCGGTGACCACCCGGCACCCGGACGCGATCGTCATCGGCTCGGACCAGGTGGCGGACGTAGACGGTCAGCCAATCGGCAAACCCGGCACGCACGAGCGCGCGGTGCAGCAGTTGCGCCAGATGAGCGGGCGCCGCATCGTGTTCCAGACCGCACTTGCCGTGGTGCGCGCCAGCACTGGTTTCGCAGAGGTCCGGCTGGCACCGGTGCACGTGCAGTTCCGCACCTTGAGCGAGGCCGAGATCGAGTTCTACCTCCGGCTCGAACAACCCTATGACTGCGCCGGCAGCGCCAAGTGCGAAACGCTTGGCATTGCGCTGCTGTCAGCCATCGAGTCCGACGATCCGACCGCGCTGATCGGCCTGCCGCTGATGCGCACCTGCGAGCTGCTGCGCAGCGCCGGGCTGGACCCGCTGAAGGCAAACCCATGAGCATTACCCACACCACCGGCCGCCTGCTGCTGGTCCCGAACACGCTGGATTTGGGCACCGAGCCGGAGGCCATCGAGACCGTGCTCAGCCCGGCCATCCTGGCCATCGCCGCCCGGCTGGACCACTGGGTGGTGGAAAACGCCAAGAGCGCACGCGCATTCCTCAAGCGCGTCGATGTTTGCGTACCATTGCACGCGCCACTGCAAAGCCTGCACATCGTCGAGCTGCCGCGGCCGCGCAAGGGCGACCCGAATGCACAGATCGACGCACAAACCTGGCGCACACTGCTCGGGCCCGCGCTGGCGGGCCATGACCTGGGCCTGCTGTCAGAAGCGGGCCTGCCTGCAGTGGCCGACCCCGGCGCAGCGCTGGTGCAAGCGGCGCACGCCGCAGGCGTGACCGTGCAACCCCTGCCCGGCGCCAGTTCGCTGACGCTGGCCCTGGCCGCCAGCGGACTCAACGGCCAGCGCTTTGCATTTGAAGGATATTTGCCGCAGGAAGCCAGCAGCCGCGCGCAGCGGGTGCGTGAGCTGGAACAGCGCTCACGCCGCGAAGGCCAGACCCAGCTGGTCATTGAAACGCCTTACCGCAACCAGGCCTTGATGACGGCGCTGCTGCAACTGCTGCAAGCCGAAACCATGCTCAGCGTGGCGTGTGGCCTGACGTCACCCGCGGGCTGGTGCAAGACCCAGTCGGTGGCGAATTGGCGTGCAGCCAAACCGGAACTGCCAGACAAGCTGCCCGCCGTCTTCATGTGGCAGGGCTGAAGGCCTCAAACCAAGTTGCGACCCACCAGCAAAACGGCGCCCCGCAGGGCGCCGTTCACGGTGGCAGCAAGCGTCAGCTCTTTGCGCCACCCAGCAAGGCTGCAAGCTTGCGCTTGGGTCGAATGTTGGGCGAGAGGCGTGCCGCCGAAGGCACGGCCGGTGCCGACTTCTCCCAGGCCGCCGGACCATCCAGGCTGGCCGTCGGCTCGTAGGGACGATCGAAGAACGGATCACGGGGCGCGGAGCGCGACTCGCTGCGGCGCGGCGGGAAAGGCCGACGGGACTCGGCACCCTCGCCAACCGAAGCACCAGTGCGTGATTCAGTCCGTGACTCCCCGCGGTACTCAGCGCGCGGCTCGGCTGCACGACCCTCGTCGCGCTGCCAACTGCTGCGGCGCGGGCGCTCCTCGTCCAGCTCCACCGCGTCCAGCTCGATCTTCTTCTTGATCAACTTTTCGATGTCACCGATCAAGCGCGTGTCATCACGCGTCACCAGCGTGATCGCCACGCCCGAAGCGCCCGCGCGACCCGTGCGGCCGATGCGGTGCACATAGTCTTCCGCATTGAACGGCACGTCGAAATTGAAGACCGCCGGCAGGTCGGCAATGTCCAGCCCGCGCGCCGCGACGTCAGTCGCGACCAGGATGTCCACCTCACCTGCCTTGAACGCAGCAAGGGACTTCAGTCGCTCATCCTGCGACTTGTCCCCGTGCAAGGCCGCCGTGCGCAGGCCATCCCGCTCAAACGAGCGCGCCAGCCGAGCTGCGCCGAGCTTGGAATTCACGAAGATGATGGCTTGCTTGATGCCGCGCTCGCGCAGCACCTTCAGCACCGTGGCACGCTTGTCGTCATCGGTCACGCTGATGAAGCGCTGCTCCACATTGGTCGCCGTGGCATTGGCGCGCGCCACTTCCACCAGGATGGGATCCTGCAGGTAGCTGTTGGCCAGGCGCTTGATCTCGGGCGAGAAAGTCGCCGAGAACAGCAGTGTCTGGCGCTGCTTGGGCAGGTAGCTCAGGATGCGCTGCAGGTCCGGCAGGAAGCCGATGTCCAGCATGCGGTCGGCCTCGTCCAGCACCACGTACTCAACCTGGTTCAGCACGCAGTTCTTGGCCTCGATGTGATCCAGCAAGCGGCCCGGCGTGGCGATCAACACCTCGACGCCGCCCTTGAGCTCAAGCGTCTGCGGCTTCATGTCCACACCGCCAAACACCACCGCTGCACGCAGGTTGCTGTGCTTGGCGTATGCCTTCACATTGTTCGCGACCTGGTCGGCCAGTTCCCTCGTCGGTGCCAGCACCAGCGCCCGCACCGGATGCCGGGCCGGCGACACACTGCTGGTCTCGTGCCGCATCATCTTCTGCAGCAGCGGAATCGAGAAGGCGGCCGTCTTGCCGGTCCCGGTCTGCGCCGCTCCCATCACATCCTTGCCTTCCAGCACGATGGGAATGGCCTTCGCCTGGATGGGCGTCATGAACGCATAGCCTTGATCCGCCACGGCCCGCAGCAGCTTGGGGTCCAGCGGCAGGGTGTCAAAACGAGCGGGAGGGGTCGGCGCCTCGATGGCGTCCGGCGGCACGAGGGCGGCGGTTTCGTTGGTCATTGCCTTCCATTATCGCTTGTAATGCTTGACACGCCCGAAAGAAGGCGGCATATAGCACCGCGGCGCAGGGACATCAAGAGAATCAGCGTCCCTGGCCCCTCGAATTTCACAGGGGCGATGCCCGCTAGAATCCAACGGCCATGTGGCATCTCCCGGCGTGCTGCAAAACCAAAACGACACCACTGTTGTTATCAATGCATTCCTCGTGCACCTCCGGCACCTCGTCGGTGAAGCATCTGGCCGGTTGCGGATTGATGCCGTTGCCATGATGCATGACTAACCTGACGGCGCCTAATGCATCGCTCTGGCGCACAAACAGAGAGCCTCCATCCTTACTGGATCTGTACGATGCCCGACCAATCCACGCCCCCCCTCACTAAGGCGACCGACCCGCTGCGCATCATTTTTTGTGGGGGTGCATTGATTGCAGCGCCGGTCGCTGCCCACGCCTACCTGGATCCGGGCTCCGGCAGTCTGATCTTTCAGTCTCTGCTGGCCGTGGTGTTCGGCATTGGTGTCGGTCTGCGTTCCGTGAGGGCTTGGTTGCGCAGCAGATGGACCTGGCTGAGACAACGCGTTGGCACCGATAAAAATTCCGCCGAATGACGGACGCCCAGGCAACCACACGACGCCACCCCGCCTCGTTTCGTGACCCAGCAGGTTTTGTACTGGAAAGCGACGGCAGGCTTCTACGCGCCGTACATCCCGACGCCATTGGCGACATGCGGATGCTGTTCGATTCGGGCCTCTACGATGAACTCGTGGCCGCCGGCCTGCTGGTTGCACATTGCGGTGTAGCTGAACTCCCGCCGAGCCTGCCAAAGGATTGGGCGGCCTGGGAAGCCGAGCGACTGCCAATCATCAGCTATCCATCGGAGTGGATCGACGCACAACTCCACGCCGCTTCCCTGTTGACACTAGAAGTGTTACGCCGAGCGCTACGCCACGGCATGACGCTGAAAGACGCCAGCGCGTTCAACGTCCAGTTCAGAGGATCCCAGCCCGTCTTCATCGACTTGCTGTCATTCACACGCCTGCCGAACGACGGGCGATGGCTGGGATACCGTCAGTTCTGCGAACACTTCTTGGGACCACTCGCCGTATATTTTCATTTGCCCTCGTTGCGAATGCTGCAGGGCACAAACCTGGAGGGCATGCCGCTGGCTGTGTGCTCCGCCATGCTGCCTGCCCGCACCTGGATGAAGCCAGGGCTGGCCCTGCATTTGCATCTGCATGCGCGCGCAGCGAGACGGGCGAGCCGTGCCGCAACGGAGACATTGGACCGCAGTGCACATGCGATGCCACCCGAACAAGCGCCCCAGTTCGGTCTCCGTCTCGTAGACTCACTTGAAGCCGCGATACGCGGGCTGGTTCCGCGCACCAAAGCAGCCTCCGAATGGTCGGATTACCGGAATCACAACACTTACACAGAAAGTGAGGCGCGGAGCAAGCTCGCGTTCGTGCTTGAGGCAGTGGACCGTGCTCGGCCAACCCGGGCCATCGACCTCGGCGCCAACGACGGCCACTATGCGCATGAACTCGCGTCGCGCAACGTCGCCTGCACGGCCGTCGAACTCGACGCGGCCTGCGCCGAAGGGATCTACGAACGCAGCCTCGCTGCGCCTCACGCAGCATTGCTCAACACGGTGCGGGTCGACCTCACCAACCCGACACCTAGCCATGGCTGGGCAGGCCAAGAACGCGCCTCGTTCTCGCAGCGTATGCAATGCGACCTTAGTCTGTCCCTTGCACTGATCCATCACTTGTCAATCTCGCGCCAGGTGCCGTTCGACGCGATCGCGGCCTACCTCGCAGAATTGTCGCCACATGCGGTCGTCGAGTACATCCCACCGGACGATCCCATGGCTCGGCAACTTCTCGCCGCCCGCAGTGGCATCACCGCCAGCTACCTGCGGACGCTATCTGAAGACGCGTTCCGGGCAGCGTTCGATCCGCATTTTGAGTGCCTGGCCTTCAGCGATCCGCTGGCCGGCGGACGTAGGCTGCACCACTTTATGCGCAGGACGTGAGTGGATCAATGCGGCACTGGCGGCAGCCACTCCTCAGCGGTACCGTGTTGGCGACGCTGGGCTTCTTTCCGCTGTTAGACGCGCTCGCGACCACGCCTGCCTGGCTGCACTGGACCGCCTTCGATAGCATCGAGACCGCCGCAGCGTGGACGGTGACTGCCATGGTGGTGGGGTTGACGATGATGCTGGCCGGCCACATCGGAGGCAGGCGTGGCGGTGACGCAGTCACCATCCTGTGGTTGCTGGTGGGCATCTGGTTCGCCATGGCCGCGCTCACCAGGTTGCAATTGCTCGACCCGATCCTGCGTGCGCACCGCGCCAACGCGGTCTGGGTTGTTGGCGCTTTGGCCATCATGCTCACAACGGTCGGCGCATGGGCCGTGTTGCGACCGGGCCAATATCCGACATCGAGAGTCCAGCGCACTTTGGCGGTCCTTTGGCCCCTGTCGTTTCTTTTCGCATTCCATCTGCTGCGTGCGCCATCCCTCGCGGAACGTCAGCTGGCCGACCTGTCACCAACTGCCCACGCCGTTGCGGGGCTGGTGCGTACGCAAGTCGCACACCGCGAACCACGAACAGTCGTCCTGCTATTTGACGAGCTGTCGGTCGACTACCTTTACGGTCAGCGTGCAACTGACCTCTCGGCGTGGCCTTCGCTTGCTCTCCTGCGGGCGGAGGCCACGCTGCATCACGACGCCCACCTGCCAGGCGGCGGCACCCTATCCGCCATCCCCGCACTTTTCGGAGCAACCACGGCCGCCCCCGATGGCCTTGTCAATGCACTCAACCGACAGGGGCAATCCTTGAGGATCTGGGGCTGGTATCACGATTACTGCCGAGCGTTTGCACGGGAGGCCGACGAATGCCATGCAACCAGCATCTACAATCCTCGAACGCTGCACAGCGATTTCTCGATCATCGACCCATGGTGGACGAACATCGTTTTGCTGCCGGCGGAGTTTCCATTCAAGTACCTCAAGTCTCCCGCCGCCGTAGCCCTCCATCGCGACACGCTGGCCGGCGCGCAGGCTTGGCTGGCAACGCAATTGGCAGATCCGAGTGCGGATTTCATCTACGCCCATGTCAACGTTCCGCATTTGCCGTTGATCGGCGAACAGTCTGGCGGACTCATGTTCTCTCGGGCCTTCGAGATGACCGAACAGAGCTACCTCACGCAGTTCGGCGCGGTCGACGATGTCGTGGCCCAAGCTCTGATCAGCACCACTCGGCCGACCCGCCTCATCGTGATGTCCGATCACAATGCGCGAGCGCTGCTCCCCAAGGAGCGACACGATCAGGTCGTGCTAGTCGTCCTCGAACCTGGACTGCACAACTCAGGGGTTGTGAAACGCGAGAATGCGGCGGAAACGCTGGCGCACATCAGCCTCGGTTTGGACGAGACGCCTTGAGGTAAACCAACCCCAGTCCTCCAGGGAGAAGCTCTCGGCGCCTTAAACACCATATCGCTCAGCCAAAAGCGATCAGGCTGGCTAGCTAGAATCTGCCGATCACGCGAAGGGTCCAAGCCCGTCGCGACACCAACACGACCCACGCTGTCATCCATGTATTCTTTGCAAAAGCCCGGCCGCAGGCCGATGAAGCACCTCGCCCTTTGCGGCTTGATGCTGATGGCCGTTCATGGCCTGCTGCCCTCGGCGTTTGCCCAACAGAACATTGACCGGGAACAGTCGTCGGGCAACGCAGGCACATCAGCCGAACAGGACACAAGCTCGGCGCAGTTGAGGCCCACCGCAGCGGACCAGACTGCGAACACGCTGAACGCCGTCCGCAATCGGCGGGACAGTCAAATCGTCATTCAACGCACGCCGTACGTGCCCAACGAGTTCGAGCGCTACGTACAGACACAGGCGAGCCGGCTGAACCAACTGTCTCCCAACAACGGCTCTGCCAACAACGGGCCGGGCAACACCAATGGCGAACAGATTCGCCGACTGGGCGCAGACCTGCTAACGGACCTGCCTGACGGCCTGGGCAATCAGGATCCCCTACCCCAGGTGCCAGACGACTACATCGTCAAGCCCGGCGACGAAATTGCCCTGACGATGTGGGGCTCGGCAGATGCCAACCTGCGGCTGACGGTCGACCGTTCGGGGCAAATCGCCGTGCCGCGCGTGGGCACGGTGACGGTGGCTGGAACACGACAAGCCGAGCTAGGGAATGTGATCAGCCGCCGCGTAGCACAGGTGTTCCGCAATTTCCAGCTCTCAGCCAGTGTGAGCCAACTGCGGTCGGTGCGAGTTTTTGTCACCGGCTTCGCACAGCGGCCCGGCAGTGTCAACGTTAGCGCGCTGTCGTCCATCCTGCATGCGGTGATGCGCGCTGGCGGGCCGGGTGCTGCCGGAAGCTTCCGCGACATCACGTTGCGGCGAGGCGGCAAGGTCGTTGCAAAGCTGGATCTTTATGACCTGATCGTCAGGGGCGACCGTGGCGGCGATCAATGGGTCCAGCCAGATGACGTCGTCCACATCGGTCCGGTGGGACCTCAGGTGGGCGTGATCGGCAGCGTGAACCTGCCTGCGGTTGTCGAGCTCAAGTCGGGCGAAACCTTGGTAGACGCGATCGCGATGGTTGGCGGATTCAATGCCGTGGCTGATCGGTCCCGCGTGGCCGTCGAACGCCTTTCGGATCGCTCAACAGGTCGGGTCGCACAAGTTTCCATGCTGGCATCGGAAGGCGCCCACAGCCCCCTGGGTGCAGGCGACCTCGTTCGGGTCTTCAGTGCAATCAGCGCCGCGTTGCCGCAAGACAAGCAAAACAAGCGTGTACGCGTCGAGGGCGAAGTCGTACGCCCGGGCGACTATGTGCTACCGCCGAACAGCAGCCTTGCGGATGCAGTGCAGGCAGCTGGTGGCTTCACACCGGATGCCTACCTGTACGGCACCGAATTCACCCGGGAAAGCGTTCGGCAAGCCCAGCAGCAGAACTTCGACCGGGCCCTTCGCGACCTGGAAACCGATCTCGCGAAGGGCGCATCGAGCAGACGCGTCGCGACCACCGAAGAGGTCGCAACGCTTGCGACTGCTGACGCAGCGAATGCTCGCTTGGTGGACCGTCTTCGCCAGGTCCGTCCCACAGGTCGGGTCGTCCTCCAACTGCCACCTGACGCAACAGCGCTGCCGGCAATGGCGCTCGAAGACGGGGATCGCCTTAGCATTCCTGCGAAGGGCACTTCTGTAGGCGTGTTCGGCAGCGTGTTCAACTCGGGTAGCTTCATCTACGCAAGTGACAAACCCATTTCACACTATGTGGACCAGGCTGGGGGGCCCACCCGCGGTGCCGATCCTGCAAGCATGTTCCTGATCCGCGCCAACGGCACCGTGGTCAGCGCGCGTCAGAACGGCGAGCGAACGTTTGAAGCGCAAATTGTGCTTCCAGGCGACACGGTGTTTGTGCCCGAGGAGACGAACAAGACCACGTTCGTGCAGGACGCCAAGGATTGGACGCAGATCTTGTATCAATTCGGTTTGGGCGTTGCCGGTATCAAGTCGCTGGGGTTGTGAGATGACGCAAACTGAACGCGCAAGGACCCAATTCCCGGTCAGCGACGACGAGCGCATCGACTTGCTGGCCCTGTATGCCCCTGCACTGGAACGCTGGCGTTCAACCCTGCTGGCAGCCGTGGTCGCCGGTGCACTGGGGGCGGGGGCCAGTTTCCTGGTCAAACCGACGTTTACCGCAAGCAATTTGTTCCTTCCTCCTCAGCAGCAGCAAAGTTCGGCCGCCAGCGCATTGGCCTCGCTAGGGGCGCTGTCTGGGCTCGCGGGCCTAGGCAGCGGCAAAAGCCAGCCTGAACAGTACATCGCGCTGATGCAGAGTGTTACCGTGCAGGACAGGCTGATCAAGAAGTTCGATCTTCTGAAATTGTGGGACGTTCGCCTCATGGTTGACGCTCGCAAGCGCCTCGGCAAAGCGACTTCCATCCTGCTTGGCAAGCGTGATGGGTTGATTCGTGTGGAAGTGACCGACACCAGTCCTGAGCGTGCGGCAGCGATTGCCAATCAGTATGTCGAGGAATTGCGTGCACTAACCGATACGCTCGCAGTCACCTCAGCCCAACAGCGCCGGGTTTTCTTCGAGCAGTTGCTTCGGCAGACCCGAGACAAGCTTACTGCGGCACAACTTGCACTGGAGTCCAGTGGCTACACTGCCGGCGCACTGAAGACGGAACCGCGTTCCGCAGCCGAAGGCTACTCGCGACTGCAGGCAGCACTCACCGCGGGCCAGGTCCGCCTCCAGGTACTCCGCCGAACATTGGCGGACGGCACACCGGAAGTTCAAGCAGCTCAGGAATCGGTGAATGCGCTGACAGACCAACTTGCCAAACTTGAGTCTCAGGCCGACAAGCAAACGAGTTCGGGGGATTACATCGGCAAGTATCGCGAGTTCAAATATCAAGAAACGCTGTTCGAACTTTTTGCTCGCGACTATGAGTCGGCACGCATTGATGAGAGCCGTGAGGGCGCGCTGATCCAGGTTGTGGACATCGCAACACCTCCTGAGCGCAAGATTGGACCCACACGGTCGAGGTTTGTGCTGATTGGGGCATTGCTCGGCGCACTGGTCAGTGCCACATGGTTCGCCTTCGCGGCGCGGCGGCAGTCAAGTCGCTCAAATCTGATGGCCCCCTGAGTGACAACAGCCGCGAGTCGTAGCAAAGGGCCATCTGAAACGCCGCCCTCACTGCGGCAAGAAGCGCCCACCCCTCTAACGTGGGGCCGGGCGGCGAAGGTATTTGCATGAGCGACGATCCCGCAACGATCTCTATCCTGATCGCGCTGGGCGCCTTTGTTCTGCTGAGCTGGCAGACAGTGCGCTATCTGCAGATGCGCAACTACGTCATTTTGCTGATCTGGCCCGCGTTCATATACATGATCGGCCCGGCCGCCACCCTGATGTTCGTCGACGCGCCGGTCTTGAGCCGTTACGTGGATGAGCGCCGTATCGACGCGCAGACGCTCTTGATGCTCTGGTACTTGGTTGTGCTGGTGCTGGTCGACCGTGCGTTGAATCTTTCAGCAGAACTGCGCCGCGCGATCAACGGGGAACAAGTAGCGAGCCTGTCCAGCAGCGTGATTTTCCCCGGCCTGTTCGTCACCAGCGTGGTGCTGGCGTCAATATTCCAGATCCACCTGCTCAACTCATTTGGCACCGTCCTGTCCGGCGCATACATCCTTAACAGCTACGAGGACATTCCCTACTGGGGTTTCGTCGCAGGCCTCTATGAGATCATTTTCCTCTGCTTCATTCTCGTGCTCCTGGGCAAGCACCCTTCGCGCCCCATGTGGACGCTGTACGTGGGCATGTATGCATTCACCACCCTGCTGCGCGTCATGGGAGGCACGCGTCTGGTACTAATCAAGGAACTCGCGATCATGATCATCCTGCTGTACTTACGCGGATCGATCAGCGGCCGCAAGCTGGTGATCGTGGGAGCAATCGTGGTCTCGATCGGCTCCGGCGTGGGCTTGCTGCGCTCCGGCGGCGGCGGCGAGGAAATGAACGTTCTGGGGCCGGTCTACGGCCTGGTAATGGAATCAGCCCTGAACGCGCTGACGCTAGGCATCGCGGACTCGGTCAACCAATCGGGCGCTGTCGGGCACTCTGGGTCGGCGGCGACGACCGCCAGTTGGCTGACGCTGGCCGTGATTCCGTCTTTCCTGCGCTTGGGCATGTCGGAGGACGACATGACGGCACTTAGTCCATACAACCTGGCTCTGTCTGCGGGCTTCGACTCGTGGGCGCCGGTAGGCGGCATGAGCGGGTTCGCGACAATTGACTACATCACGAGCTACCCGCACGTGTTTCTGTTCGTGATGGTGACTCTGTTCGCGGTCTGGTTCAGATCGCTGCGGGATGGTCCGTTCAAGCAGATTTTCGGCCTGGTCTCAATGACCTGTGCCATCCACTTCTGGCGCGATCCGGCGGACATCTCGTTCAAGCTACTTGTGCAGGGGATGATCATCTGCGGAATTCTGTGGTTACTGCCGCAGCGGCGCCGAGCGCCGCGCCCCACGCTGCCGGCTCCCGTGCAGTGACGCCGGCCCGGCCGCCTCGGTTCACTTCTTGTTGTAGAAGTGTTTGTTCTCGGCTACGCCCTTAGGAAACAGCTTGCGCAGGCCCATGCGCAGCGAGATGTCAGCACGCAGCACCAAGTCGCGTAGCTTCTGCTCAGGACGACCACGGAACGATGTAACGTGGAAGTAGTCCTCTCCCTCGGGTGAGGCCTGCGAGAAATAATAGTTCGAAACGCAACAACGCCGGCTGTCCACCAGGACCTGCGACACGCTATGCCACGAACTCTTGTTGGTGACCATCACGGCGAGGCGGTTGAAACGGCTCTCGACAGTCACCTGCTCCCCGGTCGGTCCATCGGGCCACAGTTCCAGGTTGCCACCGTTCTCCCGCTTCCAGCCGGGCGACACGTAGTAGAGCAGGTTGAGCACCCGATAGCGTTCACGCTGCTTGTCGTGTGAATTGTCAACATGCGGGTTGAGAAAGTGGCCCTTCACCATCATGGAGATGCCGCCCGCATAGAGCTGCTCGTCTGGCTCCAGGCTCTTCAAGCCTGTGATGCGCCCGACGACCTCCACAATGCGCGGGTCCTGGAATGCGTAGATGGCCTCCTCGAGCAGCGGGTCGTACTCGTTCATCTGCGCCGCGATGAACTTCAGCTCCCGCAGGCTGCGCTTGATCTTCATCGACTCGCCAGAAGGGAAGGCAGCTCGAATGCGCTGCGCAATCTCCTCCGGCAACAAATCGTCAACCGTGAAATGGCTCACGCCGCCGCTGGATTGCCAAGCGTTCCGGAGCGCATCCTGTTCTGCTTCTAGGCGCGCAACAATGACGTCTGCGAGCTGAGTTCGATTCATCATCTTTCCTTCAATGGCCCGTCCTTGAGCCGCTAGTTCGAGCACAGCGCTGCTTGCTCTCACGCCGTAATTCTGTCATGCGGGTCAAAGGCGTCCGGCCACCACCGCCAGCGCTTGAATCAACCGGTCCAACGGTCGCCGACGACCGTGGCACAGCACAAAGCCAAGTCGCCGCCAAGCGGCGAACAGCCCGGGCCGGCGCAAGGTGCGCCAGCGCATGGCCTGTACGTCGCCGGGATGGGCACGCAGCACAAAAGCTGTTACCGCGTCGACTTGAGCGCGATACCAACCACTACGGATCTGCGCGATGCGGCGCGAGACACCGCCTAGCGAACTGCGCGCCCCGGTGTCGTTCGCCGAGTGCTGGTGGTAGACCATGGAGAGCCACGGGTCGATGACCCAGCGCAACCCAGCAGAGCGCGCCAGCGCGTACAGCACCCAGTCATGGTAGTGAAGCGTCGGCAACAGGTCGGGAGCCTGCGTGATCGCCGCACGCAAGCGCGCGAAGAGGCTCACGGTGGCAACGAAGGTGCAGCCCTGCCCGGCGCCTTCAAAGAGATAGTCCGCCGCGCGCGCGCGCAGGTTCTGCACGAGGGGGCGCTCACGTCCGTCGGGCCAGCGCGCGAGCGTCGCCGCGGAGTAGCCGTCCGCGCCAGCTCGCGACAGGGCCTGCGCCGCACGCTGCAGCTTGTCGTGGAACCATTCGTCGTCCTGGTCGCAAAAGGCAACCAAGTCGGCCTCGCCGGGATCGGCTGCAGCGACGAGGCGGAAAAAGTTGGCGCCGGCGGAGCCACTCGGAGAGTGCTCGTCGAGCAACGCAACCCGCGGGTCGCGCTCACCGAAAGCGCGCACCCGATCACGCGTGTCGTCACTCGACCCATCGTCACGCACCAGTACGCGCACGGCCACGCCGCTCTGCGCAAGCACGGTGCCAATCTGGCGCTCAATGCTGCTCGCGCCGTTGCGGGCAGCCAGCAGCACGAGCACACGCGGCTGGCTAGCAGGCGACATCACTCACTTGCTCCTCGGCCGCGCGGCTAGCCAACAACCTCTCGGCCACCGCAGCCTGCACCCGCGCCACGGAGATCGAGCGGATGCAGACGTACTCACCTGCCGTCCCGACGCAGCTCGGCCGGTTGTAGCAAGGCCAAGCAGCGCAGCCGCCGCTGTCCGAGAGCACCGCTGCGCGCGGCGGCGCAAACAGCGCGGGGTCGTTTGGACCGACGATCATCACCGAGGGCGTACCCACGTTCTCGGCCATGTGAACGGAGAAGCTGTCCAAGCCAACCAACACGTCGAGTCGAGCGAGCTCGCGCGCGAACTCCGGAATGCTGCCGGTGGAGATGCGCACGCGGTCGCCGAAGGACGCGAACTGTGCCTCAAGCGCGTCGCGCTCGCCCGGCGCCCCAAAGGCGACCACATCCACACCCGCGCCCAGCAGCGCCTGCGTGAGCTGCGTCCAGTGCGACTGCGGCCACAGCTTGCAGGCCTGTGAGGCCGAGGGATGCAGTCCCACCGTAGGTACAGCCTCATGCGTTCGCAGCGGCGGCAGCGGCCCGGGCCGGTCGGCCAGGCCTGCCTCACGAAGCAGGTAGTCGACAAAGCGGGTGTAGGCCGCATAGACGCTCGGCGTCTCCGGCCCGACGAGCACCGCCGGGCGCCCGACACCGAACGGGGTGCGGATGATGCCGCGGTGCGGGTGCTCGCGCGTCCAGCCAATGTGCAAATGGCGATGAGAGCCGATCAGGCGAGCGAAGAAGCGTTCCCGGAAGTCGCCCACCATGTCGAGTGAGACAGTCGGCCTCATGCGACGCACATTCCAGGCGCTTCGCAAAAAGGCGAGGCAGTCGCGCCAGCGGAAGTTGCCGAACGAGCCCACCGGGAACTTCGAGTACAGCACCGTGCAGTTCGGGATGCCGTCGAACAGAAAACCCATGGGCGCGCGCGTCCACACGATGTACTCGTCGGCGTAGCCGCGCGCGGCCAGCTCGCGAAAATACGTGCTCATGAACGTGATGTCACCGAAGTTACGGGCGACGATGAAGCAAAGGACTTTGCGGGAAGCCATCTGAAAACGGGTCAGGTGTGCAGCAACGCGTCCACGCACTGCGCCAGGTCGGCGTAGGCCGCGTCAGCGGTACCGATATCGGGCATCGACGCTTCGTTGCCTGAGCGCACGAGGTAGGCACGCCCTACGCCTGCGGCACGCGCGGCCTCAATGTCCGAGAGCTTGTCGCCAACCAGAATCGACTCCGGCAACGAGAGCAGGTGCTCTGCGGCGGCGCGCAGGATCATGCCTGGGCGCGGCTTGCGGCAGTCGCACTCGCGTGCGAAGGCGACGACGCTGCCGGCGGGATGGTGCGGGCAATGGTAAACGGCGGCCAGCGGCGCGCCTTGCCGCTCGAAGACCGCACACATGCGCTCGGTCAGCGCGAAGTACTGCGCCTCGGTGTAGTAACCGCGAGCGATGCCGGACTGGTTGGTCACGATGACCAGGCGAAAACCGGCGTCCGCGAGTCGCCTCGCGGCATCAAGCGCGCCGGGCACGAACTCAAAGTCCTCCCATCGATGCACGTAGGCATGATCGCGGTTGACGACGCCGTCTCGGTCGAGGAACACCGCTCGCGTCATGCGTCTGTGCCGCGGATGCGGCGCACCAATGCGGTGGTGGAGAAGCCGTCAACGAAGGAGATCGCGATGGCGCGCCCCCCCCACGAACGCGTGAGTCGCGTCTCTTCGAGTGTCTCCATGTCGTAGTCGCCGCCCTTCACATAGACATCGGGACGCACTTGCGTGAGCAGCGCCACCGGCGTGCGCTCGTCGAAGAACGCGATCAGTGATACCGATGCCAACCCGGCGAGCACGAAGGCGCGATCGAGCTCGCCGTTGAGCGGGCGATCAGGCCCCTTGCCCAGCAGGCGCGCAGAGGCGTCGCTGTTGAGTCCCAGCACCAGTGCACCGCCAAGTGCTCGCGCTGCCTCCAGGTAGCTCACATGCCCGCGGTGAAGGATGTCGAACACGCCGTTCGTGAAAACCAGCGGGCGCGGAAGCGCCGCGACGCGCTGCGCGAGCGTCGCGTCGTCAAGAACGATCTTGTCCGCCAGGCCCGCACTCATGCGGCAGCCGCAGCGGGATGGACCGCGCTCTCGTGAAGCCAGCGCACGTAGCGATCAACGCCGCACGCCACGTCGGTGAACTCGTGGTCACAGCCGGTCGAGCGCAGGGCCGTCAGGTCGGCCTGCGTATGACACTGGTACTTTCCGACCAGCGCCTGCGGGAAGCCGATGTACTCGACGAGACCGTCCTTCAGCAATTGCTCCAGCGGGCGGGCTGCCTCACCGCGCAAGGTCAACGCGGTGTTAACGCTAGCCAAGGCGACATCGTTGAACGGCTGCGCAGAGCCAGTGCCAAGATTGAAGATGCCGCGCGCCTGCGGATTCTGTAGGAACCACAGCTTCACGGCGACAACATCGTCGACGAAGACAAAGTCGCGTTCCTGTTGGCCTGGCCCGTAGCCGCCATACTCGCCGAACAGGCGCACGCAGCCGTTCTCGATGAACTGGTTGTAGTGGTGGAAGGCAACCGAGGCCATGCGGCCCTTGTGCTGCTCCCGCGGCCCATAAACGTTGAAGTAGCGAAACCCAGCGACCTGGTACGGCGCCCGTGCGACCATGCGGCGCACGACGTTGTCGAACAGCAGCTTGGAGTAGCCGTAGACGTTGAGCGGCTGCTCGAACTCCGGTTCCTCGCGGAAACACGAGCTGCCGCCGTAAGTTGCTGCAGACGATGCATAAAGCAGCCGCGTACCCTGCGCCATGCAGGCATCAAGCAGCATCTTCGAGCAGCGATAGTTGTTCTCCAACATGAAGCGTCCATCGTGCTCCATGGTGTCGGAGCATGCGCCCTCGTGCATGACCACGTCCACATGGCCTAACTCGCCGCGTGCAAAGCGCGTGTAGAACTCGTCCTTGTCAAAGTAGTCGGACAGCTGGGCGCCCAGGAGGTTGCGGTACTTCGGTCCGTCGGTCAGATCGTCGACCGCAATGACGTCGTCGATGCCGAGCGCGTTGAGCCCGCGGACGATGTTGGACCCAATGAAACCAGCAGCGCCGGTGACGACGACTCTCATTCAAACAGCTCCTCGTAACTCACTGTGGCGGTCCCAAACTTGCCGACGACGATGCCGCCGGCACGGTTGGCAACCTGGATGGCATCTCGCATCGACATGCCCACGCCGAGCATCGCGGCCAGCGTCGCGATCACGGTATCGCCCGCGCCCGTCACGTCGAACACCTCGCGGGCCAGCGCCGCTACGTCGAGCTGGCCGCTGTCACCAACGCCGTCGAACAGGCTCATGCCTTCTTCGGACCGGGTAACAAGCAGCGCATCGAGCTGCAGGTCCTCGCGCAGGCGCCTCGCGCGCCGACGCAGGTCGGCCTCGTCCGACCAGGCGCCCACGACCTGGGCCAGTTCGGCACGGTTCGGCGTCAGCACAGTCGCACCGGCATAGCGGCCATAGTCGCTCCCCTTGGGGTCGACCAACACCGGCTTGCCCGCCGCGCGGGCCAGCTCGATCATGCGCGGTATGTGCGTCAGGCCGCCCTTGCCGTAGTCGCTGAAGAGCACGGCATCGGAACTTCCCAGCGCTTGTGCGAAGTCGGCCAACATTTGCGTCAAAATTTCATGGTCAGGTGTGCTCTCGAAGTCGACGCGCAGCAACTGCTGCGCACGCCCGATCACGCGCAGCTTGACGATCGTGGTGAGCTTCTCGTCACGCCCGAGCCGCGCGGCAACGCCTTCGCGCTCCAGCAGCGACTCCAGCGTCCGAGCCGGCGCGTCGTCACCTACCACAGTCAGCAACGTCGACGCCGCGCCGAGTCGCTTGACGTTCAGCGCGACATTGGCTGCACCGCCGAGCCGATCTTCCTCGCGTTGCACGCGTACCACCGGCACCGGCGCCTCGGGCGAGACGCGGTCAACAGAGCCAAACCAATAACGGTCCAACATCGCGTCGCCAACGACCAGCACACGGCACGCAGACAATTGCTCCCGCGACGGCATCATTCGGCTTCCCCGTGCTGCGGCACCAACCCCAGCGACTGCTCGACCGCGCCGCAGATCGAGTGGCCGATCAGGATATGTGCCTCCTGGATACGCGCCGTGACTTCGGCGGGGACGACGATGGCGCAATCGCACAGCGTCGCGAGCTTGCCACCGTCTCGGCCGAGTAGGCCGATCGTGCGCATACCCATCCCGCGCGCGACTTCCACCGCGCGGATCACGTTCGCCGAGTTGCCCGAGGTCGAGATGCCCAGCAGGCAGTCCCCCGGGCGCCCCAACCCGGCGACCTGGCGAGAGAAGATCTCCGCGAAGCTGTAGTCGTTGCCGATGCAGGTCAGCGCGGAGCTGTCCGTGCTGAGCGCCATCGCGGCGAGTGGCTTGCGATCCTTGATGAAGCGCCCAGTGAATTCGGCGGCGATGTGCTGGCTGTCGGCGGCCGAGCCGCCGTTGCCGCAGATCATCAGCTTGCCGCCGGCACGCAGGCAATCGGCGATTGCCTGCGCGGCTCCCATGACGCTGTCGTCGAGGACGCTGAGACGGCTGAACAGCTCGAGATGCTGCTGGAGATTGTGTTGAAACAGTGTGGTCAAGGTCGCTCGATGAAAGTGCCAAGAAATAGGTAGGTCAGCACACCACGGACGCGGCGCCCTGACGCCGGCGGGCCACCAACGCAACATAGGCGCGGGCGAAGGGCCTGAGCAGCAGACGTGGGGCCAAGGCGAGCAGGAGGAGCCAGGCCTTCCGCCAAGGTTCTATCGTCGTCGCCGGGGCGATGTAGACGCGGAACTGGCGCAGGTCAAAGGCACCTTGGGAGCGCAACCGGAACGTCGACTTCAGGGAAAGATAGGCATGCTCCCGGCGGTAATTGACGGCAGCATCCTGCAGCGCCCCCGCTAGCGCGGGCCCGCGCTCTGCCGCGATGCGGCACATGCGCTCGAAGCCAAGGAAAACGCCGAACGAATCCTTCTTCCAGGTGAAGGTATCCTCGCCCTGCGAACGGTTGGCGACGGACGGGGCGGCCGATATCTGCACAACGGGCCGCGCCGCGAGCATGTCGACGATGCGGCCAACGTGTGCGAAGTACGTGCCCAAATAGGGCGCAGCGTCCGTACGACCCCAGGCGGCGCGCTGGACGAGCACCGCCCCGATGAAGCCGATAGAGGCAAGCAGTTCGGGGATGAAGTCGGCGGCTGCTCGCTCGCCGTCCACGGCCCCGGGCGATGCGACGCCCAGCACCGTCGCATGGTCTTCGGTGACCCATTGGTAGTTGGAGAACACGAACGGGTCGTCGCGGCCCTGCAGCCTATCGTGCATCGCGGCCACCGCTCCGGGCAGGAACAGATCGTCCTCGCCGATCAGCCACGCATAGTCGCAGTCGCACAAGTCGACCACATGCTGGATGTTGGCATCAATACCCAGGTTGCGCTCGTTGCGGTGGACGTGTACGAAAGAGTATGCGGCGCACAGCGCGTCGAGCACTGGCCGGTTCACGTCCGTCAGCGAATCATCGGCCACGAACACGCGGATCGGTCGGCCTGCAGCCGACTCGATGGCTGACTCAACGCAACGGCGCAAGAAGTCGGGCCGCTTGTAGGTCGGGATGCAAATGCCGAGGGTGGTCATGGATGGTCGGGAATGGTCGCCCAGCGACCAATCACAGGATCGAAGAACTTGACGGGCACGGCAGGGGCGCCGACGGCAATCACGCGCATAGGCAGGTCGCGGGAAACGACGCTGTTCGCACCAACGATGCTACCCTCACCGATCGTGACGCCGGGCAACACCACGACGTTATCGCCGAGCCAGACGTTGCGGCAGATGCGCACCGGCCGGCCAGTGGCAGGTCGCCGCAGGGCGGGCGGTACGTCGGGCGAATCCTGGGTGTCGCCCCGGTAGGTGCCGTGCCCATGATCGGTGACGTGGACCCCGCTGCCGAAGAGCACGCCGTCTTCGATCGTCACGCGTGCGGTCGCGGCGATGTGCACGCGCTGGCTGCAGATCACGCCGTTGCCGATCTCGATCAGCGGCTCGAAGGTGAACTCCCGGTAACGGCGCACCGCCTCGATCCACAGCATCTGTCCTGCGTAGAAGCCTTCGCCGATGCGGATACATTCACCGCCCTGCAGTTGCGCGCCGCGGCACACGTGGAAGCGGCTCCCAACTTGCGCCAAGTGGCGGCGCCAGAGCCTCGAGCGCAGCTTGTCGGCGGCGAACGCGACCAGCTCGGGTAGCGGCCGGCGCAGGTGGACGGCGACCTTTGACAGCACGCCGCTCATCGCGATGCCTTCGCACCCGCTGCGCGCAGACGCAGACGGTCGAGCTCGAGCGTCAGCCGGTGGTAGACGCGCCAGCTCTGGTAGAACGGCTGCGCGAGCCAGCCCGGGAAGCGACCGAGCGGCACGAGCAGCAACCAGAACAGTGGTTGGTCGCCCAGTTCGCGCCGCATCGCGGGCCACGCGTCCTCCGCGGCGTGGCGGCCGGCAACTCCCTTGCGGGCGCCCCACAGGATGCCCGGCATGAAGTGCAGCAGATTGCGGCGGATCAGGACGCGCGCGATCCGGCTGTCGCGGCCAAAACAATCGTTGACAATCCGGGCGAAGTTCGCTCCGAAAACCGTCAACAGCGCGTAGCCGCCGGAGTTGTCCTTAGTGGCTAGCATGCAGCGGTCGGCGACGAACGAGAAGCGCCTCCCCTCTGTGCGCAGCAGCGGCAGGATCCAGCCGAGCTGGATCAGACTGGTCGCGGTGAAGCGGGTGATTGCGGAGCTACCGACCACGCCCATCAGCGCGTTGCGGTCGACGACCATGCCGGAGATGAACGTAAACCAGATGTGCACGCGATGGGCGAACGCCTCGGCGTGCATCGTCTCTACGCGCAGGCATCCAACCGGTTCGCCCTGGTCGGGTCCGGTGAGCTGGGGCAGCCACTCGCTCTGCAGGTAAACGAGCGACGGTTGACGCTCGCGCAGCAGCGCGACGACCTGCGCGATCACGCCGCGCTTGGGAAGATCATCGTCGCCGATGATCCAGAACCAGCGCGTCGACACGCGTTCGACGCACGAGCTGAAGTTGCCGTCGGGCCCGAGATTGCTTGCATGCCGCTGAGCGACCAGCGCCGGCCAGCTGGACTGCATCGCCTGCACAACCTCCGACGTCCGGTCCACCGAGGCGTTGTCGGACACCAGCACTGTCACCGCGTCCGCGCAGGTCGCCAGCTCCTGCCTCAGCGTGCGCAGCAACAGTTCGAGGTTCGCCGCCCGGTTGTAGGTGGGGACGATGATCGTCAGCAGGGCCTGCCCGGGAGGCGTTCGCGCGAGGTCGAGGGTCGAAGACACGTCAGGCAGTTCTCTTGAGATAGCGGGACAGGAGCATCAGCGTCCAGGGCAGCGTGACGAAGGTGGGCACCACCGCGTACAGCAGCATCATCGGCAGCACGCCGACGCGCGAGCCGAACCAGGCGGCCGCTGCGGTCAGCACAGCCGTGACGATGGAGACCGGCAGCATCGGCTCCTCGCGGTGGGCGCGCATAAAGGCGGCCGCGCCGAAGACGACGCTGTTGACGACCGTCGCCCAGGCCAGGCACGCCAGCACAGCCGGCGACGCGATGCGCGCCATCGCCGGCACGCCCGCGACCGCCAGCAGCGCGGCGCCACCCGCCACTAGGGTCGACAGCAGCGCCGTCGCAACGCAGGACCGCAACAGGACATTGCCGAACAGCGCATTAAGAGCTGCGCGCTCGCCGCGCGAGATGTGCATCGTGAACTGCGGGTTGCGCGCGTTGATCCAGCTCATGCCGATCGTCGAGACCGCGTTGAACATGGTCAGCGCGAGGCCGAGCCTGCCGGCCTCCACCGGGCCCACGCGCGAGAACACCAGCGGTGTGAACATGTTGAAGATGAAGTAGCCGCTTACCCAGCTGAGCGCGATGCGCCACTGGAACGGGAATACGTCGCGCCGCCACAGCAGGCGATGGGCCTGCGGCACCTCGCGCAACGCCACGCGACGAAGCATGTCGCCGCGCTTGCGCAGCCACCAGCCGGTCCCGCTCGCGCCGACGAGAGGCGCAGCAGCCGTCGCCCACAGACCGGCATCGAGATACAGCGCCGACCACAGGCACAGGTACCCGATGCACGACTGCACCAGACGCAGGCGCGCGACCTGGCCGACGCGCCCGGCACCCTCCATCATCGCCAGCCCCGGGCTCAGGTAGAGATTGACCGCCGACGCGCAGGTCAGCAGCAGCCATGCACCTAGCCACGACGACGGCGGCAGCACGCCCTTGTGCGAGAAGAACGTAATCCCGGCCAGGCCACCAAGTGCCACGAACAGGCAGGCAGCGACTGCATACCAGCGGCGCATCAGCCGCGCCAGCGAGCCGAGGCGATCAAGGTGGACAGCCTCGCCGCGGAGCGCACCCTCGGCGTCGATCTCGAGATGCGCCACCTCGTGGCTGACGAGCTGCACCACGATCTGGTTGAAGCCGAGTTCGAAGAACACCTGTAACGCCAGTATGCTGGCGAAGGTGTAGTAGTAACCCTGCTGCGTCGGGGTGAGCCAGAGCGGCAGCAGCACCATCGTCGCGGCGCCGGCCAGGATGGTCCAGCTGCGGAACATCAAAGTTACCAAGACATGGAAATCAAGGCCAATCACGCTGCGCAGGTGGGCAAACCGCCCGCCTCTCCGGGCGGCAACAGAAATGGCAACATCGTCGGTCATTGGGCCCCGACCGTGTGCAGTGGCGTACTCGTAGGCGACATTCGCGTCTCCGAAACACTCCTGGCATTGCGCATCGACCGCGCGTCAACGACGTAAATGGCATTCGCGCCGCGCATCAAGCGCGGCGCGAAGCGGGAAATGGTCGCGGCAAGCACGCCAATGGTGTCGCCTTGGGTCATTGCTGATGTGCTTCGATCATTCGCCTGAACCCCACGGCCGGGGATATCTCGGCCTTCCAGCCGAGCGATTCCATCCGCGCAGTGTCCGGGACGAGCCGATTGAAGGTGCTGGGCAGGTAGTCTTTGCCGCCGGTGTCGACACGACGATCGACTTGCAGGCCCTTCTCCGGATATAGGCCGACAAGCAAGTCGGCGAGCTCCATGACCGACAATTCAGCCGACGAGTTCGCGACGTTGTAGGGCACGACCGGCTCGCCTTTAAGCAACACTGTCAGAAAGCCTGCGGTCGCATCGCTCGCATAGCAGAAGGCACGCCGAGCGGTGCCGTCGCTGTTCATGACGATGTTCTCGCCACGTGCGACATTAAAAGCGAAATCGGCGAACACGCGCCCGTCGTTGGCCGTCAGTCCCGGCCCATACGTATGGAAGGGGCGCACGATGTAGGTGGGCACACCATGTTGATGGTTCCAAGCAACGCACATCGCCTCGCCCATTCTCTTGCTCTCGGCGTAGCAGGAGCGAACCAAGATCGGGTCGACCAAACCATAGTTCGACTCACCAATCAACTCCTCCGCTCGGACTGCGCCATAAACTTCGGCGCTGCTCACAAAGAGGAAACCACGGGCATCGCCGCCTCGCCTAAGCGCCTCAAGCAGCGAAGCCGTACCCACGGTGTTGGGGAGCATTGTCCCAACAGGATCCGTTCCGTAGAAGCGGGGGCTAGCTTGGCTGGCAGCATGTAGAACGTAATGAACGTCGCCCAGTTCAGGAACGGCGATTTCGTTAAGATCCCATTCCACAAATTCAAGAAGCCGCGCATCCGGGCTATTAGCGTACAACCGTCGCGCACGTTCCAGATCGCGCACCAGCGCCACGACGCGAACGGGTTGGGATACCTTTCCAAGCCTGTGTAGCGCAAGCAGCGTACGCGTCAAATACCCCCCAAGGAAACCGCCGGCACCGGTCACCACGACGCGCAAGCCGGAAAGCACCTGCCAGTCGAGATCGCGTGCAACGATGGCGTCGATATCGCCGACCATGATGTCGGGCTTTGTAGTAGATGCGCTGCTCAAGCCGGAGTACTCCCGATGAACATGCGGATTCGCTCCAGCACGCAGTCATGATCCAGGCCATGTTCCTTCAGGAGGTACGAATACGTACCGCAGTGCTCGGAGAACCGGTCGGATACCCCAATTCGCATCACCCGAACGGGATTGTGTTCTCCAACGATTTCCGCAATGGCGGATCCGAGGCCTCCATAAGTCGAATGCTCCTCCAGCACGACAACACCACGGCTGTCGCGGGCCACCCGCACAACCTGGGCTGCATCCAAGGGCTTGATGGAAGGAACGCTCCACACACCGGCATCGACTTGCTGCTCAGCGATATCGAGTGCGGTTCTTACCATAGATCCGGTTGCGATGAACGCCGGCAAATCCAGCTGGCCCGCGCGCACTTGGATCATTCGGCCGGCTTCAAGCGGCGCCAATGAAGAAGAATGTACGTCGCCACGATCGGATTTGCCCATGCGCAGGTATACCGGCCTACGGGCCGCGTAAGCGTGCGCCATGCAGGCGGTCATTTCGTGTCGATCTGCAGGTGACAGCACGTCGAGCCCCGCGATGACGCGCGTGCAAGCGATGTCTTCTGTGGACTGGTGGCTTGTACCGAGGTGGCTATACACAAAACCGGCACCATCGCCGAGCAGGACGACCGGCAGGCCGTCGTGCGCGATGTCCAGCTTAATCTGCTCAAGAACGCGTAAAGGCACGAACGCACTGAGGCCATAGACGAACGGTCGAAAGCCCGCTCGTGCGAGGCCCGCAGCCATGCCTACCATGTTCTGTTCGGCGATGCCTGCATTGATGTATTGAGCTGGGCACTGGTTGCGGAAAGCATCGAACAGTGCGTAGCCATGGTCGCCCGTCAGCAGCAACACCTTAGGATCTTGGACGGCCAGTCGCACCAAGGCATCGGAGAAAGCGTCTCTCATTTCGAACCTTCCGACAAGCCGAGGGCCCCTTTGGCCTCGGCGAAGGTCTGGGCTGTCAGCCGGGTGTAGTGCCAGCGGTTGTCGTCCTCCATGAAGGGCACTCCTTTGCCCTTGACGGTACGGGCAACGAGCGCCTTCGGCTGCCCGGGCGCGGTCGCCCATAGCGAACGAATGGCCGAGTCAATAGCAGCCTCGTCGTGCCCGTCCACCTCCTGTGTCTTGAAGCCGAAGCTTTCAAACTTTGCACGCAAGTTGCCGAGGGAGAGCACGTCCTCGGTGGCGCCCATGGCCTGGAACCCGTTCTCGTCCACGATGATCATGAGGTTGTCGAGCCGATGATGCGCAGCGAAGAGCATGCCCTCCCAGATAGAACCCTCGTTGAGCTCACCATCCCCCACGATCGCGAAAATCTTCTGGTCGGTGCCTTGCTTGCGCGCACCGAGCGCGATGCCGACGCCCACCGAAAACCCGTGGCCCAGCGAGCCGGAAGTGACTTCCAGGCCAGGAATGCGAGAGTCGGACAGCCCCTTGAGATGAGTGCCGTCCGAGAAATAGCTCTGGATCTCGGTCTCGCCGATCCATCCCATCTCGCGCATGCAGGCGTATTGCGCCATCACGCCGTGTCCCTTGCTCAAGACGAGATAGTCGCGGCCTTCTGCCTTCGGATCGTTACCGGGATACCGCAGATGATCGCGATACAGAACGGCAAGCAGTTCCACGATCGAGAAGGCACACCCAATGTGCACCGTCGAGCCGGCGTATGCCATCTCCAGAACAGTGTGGCGCAGTCGGCCAGGATGGAAACGGCGATCATCCGGCATTGCAACAGCCCTCATCAGAAATTGAGCCCGAAGAACTCTTCGAGCTTCTCGACGACATAGTCGAGCTGTTCGTGAGTCAAACCCGGCCACACACCTAGCCAGAACGTCTGACTCATCACCTTGTCGGTGTTCGTCAGCTCGCCGCTCACGCGGAAGTTGCGCCCGATCATGTAGGGCTGGCGCGTGAGGTTGCCGGCAAACAGCAGGCGCGTGGCGATCTTGCTTTGGTCAAGGAAGTTGATCAGGTCGGCACGCTTGACGCCGGCGTCGTCCTTGAGCACCAGCGGGAAGCCGAACCACGACGGCTCGGAGTTGGACGTGGCCTCGGGCAGATGCAGAAACTGCGCGCAGTTGGCCAGGCGCTCCTTCAGGTACTTGAAGTTAGCCTTGCGCGCGGCGATGAAGTCTTCGACCCGGTCCATCTGTGCCAGCGCGCAGGCGGCCTGCATGTCACTGATCTTCAGGTTGTAACCGAGGTGGCTGTAGGTGTACTTGTGGTCGTAGCCCTCTGGCAGTTCACCGAGCTTCCAGCAGAAGCGCTTGTTACAGGTGTTGTCCTTGCCGGGCGGGCAATAGCAGTCACGGCCCCAGTCGCGGAAAGACTCTGCGATCAGCTTGAGCTCAGGGTCGTTGGTGAACACCGCGCCGCCCTCGCCCATCGTGATGTGATGCGCCGGGTAGAAGCTGAGCGTGCCGATGTCGCCGAAGGTGCCGACCAACTGGCCGTTGTACTTCGCACCGAGCGCGTCGCAGCAGTCTTCCACCAGCCATAGGCCGTGCTTCTTGCAGATCGCGGTGACAACATCCAGGTTGAACGGGTTGCCCAGGCTGTGGGCCAACATGATCGCCTTGGTCTTGGGCGAAATGGCGGCCTCGATCTTGGAGACGTCAATGTTGTGCGTGGCAAGGTCGACGTCGACGAACACCGGCACGGCGCCGAACTGCAGGATTGGGTTGACGGTGGTCGGGAAGCCGGCGGCCACGCCGATGACTTCATCACCCGGCTTGATCGCGCGGTCGCCCAGCCGATCGGACGTGAGCGTCGAGAACGCCACCAGGTTCGCCGACGAACCCGAGTTGACGGTGATCAAGTGCTTCACGCCTAGGAACTTCGCGAGGCGTTCCTCGAACATCGCATTGAAGCGGCCGGTGGTAAGCCACCCGTCAAGGCTGGCCTCGACCATCAGTTGCAGCTCCTTGGCGCCAATCACTTTGCCCGAGACCGGAACTGCGCTTTCGCCTGGAACAAAGGGCTTCGGCGCGTGGACCACGTCCGAGAATTGCTGCACCAGCGCGGAAATCTCGGCGCGCAGTTGGTCGGGGGTCTTCTTGACGAAATTGATCGGGGCTTCGGTCATGATGCGATGGTCTTCGAGTCGTTCGTGTATTGGGCTATCTGCTGCAGGCAAAGGGCGCGCACGTCCTGCTTGGCCAGCCAGGCCTGGTGCCAGGTGACGATGTGCTGCAGCGCGTCTGCAAGGCGCCAGCTCGGCTGCCAGCCCAAGCGCGCGCGGGCCTTGGAGATGTCCAGCTTCAGGTAGTTGGCCTCGTGTGGATGGGCGCCGCCGTCGAGCTGCCAGCGGGCACCGCGACCCCACTGGTCGACCAACTGCTCGACGATCCATTGCACCGGGCGCGCATCCTCGTCACGCGGCCCCAGGTTCCAGCCTTCGGCGAACGAGGCGCCGCCGTCCCACAGGTGCTGAGCCAGCACGAGGTAGCCGGCCAGCGGCTCCAGCACGTGCTGCCAGGGGCGCGTGGAATGCGGGTTGCGAATCACCACCGGCTCACTGCGCTCGAATGCGCGCAGGATGTCGGGCACCAGGCGGTCGGACGCCCAGTCGCCGCCGCCGATGACATTGCCCGCGCGTGCGGTTGCCAGCGCGGGACCGCCCTGCTGGAAGAAGGACTGGCGATAGGCGCTGGAGACAAGCTCGGCGCAACCCTTGCTGTTGCTGTAAGGGTCGTAGCCGCCCATGGGTTCGTCTTCACGGTAGCCCCAGGCCCACTCTTTGTTCTCGTAGCACTTGTCGGTGGTCACGTTGACGACCACGCGCACGCTGTGCGTTTGCCGCACGGCTTCCAGCAGATGGACGGTTCCCATCACGTTGGTGGCGTAGGTCTCTACCGGCTCCGCATACGACAGGCGCACCAACGGCTGAGCAGCCATGTGGATCACGATGTCCGGCCGGAAAGCGCTGATGGCGGTCTGCAACGCGGCAAGATCACGGATGTCGCCGGTGGTACCGGCCATGCCTGCAGCCACACGCGCTTCCCTGAACAGGCTCGGATCTGTGGGTGGCGACAAGGCGAACCCATGCAGTTCGGCGCCCAGGCTTTGCAACCACAAGCTCAGCCAGCTGCCCTTGAAGCCCGTGTGACCGGTCAGGAAGACGCGTTTACCGCGCCAGAACGATGCATCGACGCTCACGGGCTCAGTCCCACTTCTTCCATGGCGCGCGTCCGGAAGCCCACAGCTCTTCGAGGTGGTGCTTGTCGCGCAGCGTATCCATCGGCTGCCAGAAGCCGCCGTGCTCGAAGGCCATGAGCTCGCCACGGTCGGCCAGGTTGACCAGCGGCTCCTGCTCCCAGATGGTCGAGTCGTCTTTCAGTTCGGAGAGCACCTTGGGCGACAGCACGAAGAAACCGCCGTTGATCATTGCGCCGTCGCCCTTGGGCTTCTCGCGGAAGCTGTTGACGCGGCCGTCCTTCATGTCCAGCGCGCCGAAGCGGCCGGGGGGGAAGGTGGCGGTGAGCGTGGCCGACTTACCGTGCGCACGGTGGAACGCGATCGACGCCGAGATGTCGATGTCGCTCACGCCATCGCCATAGGTGAAGCAGAAGGCCTCCTCGTTCTCAACGTACTTGGCCACGCGGCGCAAGCGGCCGCCGGTCATCGAGTCATCACCGGTATCGACCAGTGTCACGCTCCATGGCTCCGCGCGTTTGCTGTGCACTTCCATCTTGTTGTGCGCCATGTCGAAAGTGACGTCGGACATGTGCAGGAAGTAGTTGGCGAAGTACTCCTTGATCACGTAGCCCTTGTAGCCACAGCAGATCACGAAGTCGTTGATGCCGTGGTGGGAGTACATCTTCAGGATGTGCCAAAGAATGGGCTTGCCGCCGATCTCCACCATGGGTTTGGGACGTGTCGCCGTCTCTTCGCTGAGCCGGGTGCCCAGGCCGCCGGCCAGAATCACTGCCTTCATTGGAGTCCTCACCTGCAGGGGAAAGATGCCGGCTCAGTTGGAGCTGACAAAGGCATCAAAGAAAAACCGTTTGGGATCCAGTCCGGCCGCCAACAGCTTCTGTTGCGCGCCGTGGATCATCTGTTCCGAGCCACATGCGTAAACCGCTGCATTCATCAAGTCCCGGCCTTCGGCCAGCAGCACGTCCTGCACATGACCACGTGCCCCCGTCCAACCTGCATCCGCACGCGACAACACCGGCACGTAGCGCAGCGTGGCGAGCGACGCAGCGGGATCCAGGTAAAGATCGGCAGGCTGGCGACCGCCCCAATAGAGCGTGACGGAGGCCGGCTGCAATTCGGCCGGCATCTCGGCCACTTGCGCCAGCATGGACAGCATCGGCGCAATGCCTGTGCCAGTGCTCAACAACACAAGGTCTAGGCCGGTAACCGGACGAAGGAAAAACGTGCCACGCGGCCCGACAAAGCGGAGTAAGTCGTTGGCCTTGGCCTGCTCGAACAAGTAGTGGCTGAACTCGCCATGTTCGACTTGCCGGATCTGCAGTTCAAGCTGACCTGCTTTCGTTGCAGCACTTGCGATCGAGTAGCTGCGACGAACGCCTGTCGGGCTGGTCAGGTCAATGTACTGCCCTGGCAGAAAGCGAAAAGCCGCGGTTGGCGGCAGGCGCAGCACCACGCGAAACACGTCCGGCGCCAGACGATCCAGCGAGGCGATGCGAGCAGGCAAGGTCTTAGGCGTGATACCAGCCAATGCACCGAGGTCTTCAATGTCCAACAGCAAGTCGCTGCAAGCCTCGTGTGCACAGGTCAAGATCCAGCCCGCTTCCGCTTCTTGCTGCGACAAGGCGGTAGCTTCACGCAGCAACCCCACGTCGCCCGACATCACCCTGGCCTTGCAACTGCCACAACGACCTGTGCGACAACTGTGCTCAATGACGACTTGTTGGGCCAGCGCGGCATCCAGCACGGTGTTGCCAGGCTCCGAGGAAAACTGCAGGCCGCTGGCCAGGGTTACGGTGGTCATGAATAAAAAACCGCGCGACTCAGCTGACGGTATCGGGTGAACGCGAACCTGCGGCCTGCTGGCCCAAAGCGGTGCGCAGGCGGTCGATCTCAGCGCGAAGCAACTCGAACTCCTGCTCTTTTCGTCGCAAAAAACTCTGGGTCAACTGCATGCGATGACGGACCCCGGCAGGCGTCAACGCATAGAGATAGCTCAATTTGCTGTCGCTGCGCCTGAAGTTACCCGCCTTCACCAGACCCTTGTCGAACAGCGCCTTCAAAAGATAGTGCGCCTTGCCCAGACTGATGCCCATGGCCTGGGCCAGCCTCCGCTGAGAGTACTCAGGGTGCTGCTCGATCAGGCTCAGCAGTTCGAGATGCGCGCCTTGGGTTTCCGGTTCGTCGGAAGGCAAGTGTTCAACCATTGAACAGAGATTGTAGCCCTTTGGATGACGCTGTCATCAACAAGGATCAACTGACGTCGCCTGCTGACCCGCGCGCAGTCCGACACAAACGCCTGCCCTCAATAAGCCCCGTGGCGCCCCACCATGACCTTCACCGTGCGCATCACGATCATGAAGTCTGAGAACACGTTCCAGTTCTCCACGTAAGCCTTGTCGAGCTGCACGCGCTGGTCGTAGTCGAGGTTGTTTCGACCGCTCACCTGCCACAGGCCGGTCAGGCCGGGCGGCACGCTGTAGTAATGCGCTTTGGCATCGCCGTAATAGCGATCAAGCTCGGCCTGCACCACAGGGCGTGGCCCGACGATGCTCATCTCGCCGCAAACCACATTCCACAGCTGCGGCAATTCGTCCAGGCTGGTCTTGCGGATGAAGCGACCCACACGCGTGATGCGGGGGTCGTCCTTGAGCTTGAAATCGCGCTCCCATTCGGCGCGAGCTTCGGGGCTGCTGTTGAGCAGATCCTTCAGCACCTGATCCGAGTTCGCGACCATCGAGCGGAACTTGTAGCAGTTGAACAGCCTGCCGTCTTTTCCCACACGCTGGTGGCCATAGAACACACCGGGCCCGCTGCTGAATCGCACCGCGATGGCCACAAGCACCATGATCCAGCCGAACAGGGCGAGGATCACGACGATGCTGATCAGGTCAAACAAACGCTTGAGCGCGAAGCTCAAGGGACCGAGGCCAATCCGTTGCGCTTCCTGGACATCATCCAGGCTCAATGCTTCCGAAACACCTGCGCTGGATGCCGGATGCGAGCCACCCAAATCGCGGGCGCCATCATCTACGTACATGTCGTTCCTCTCGACAAAGGGACTCGGTGCGCAACAAGCCCTCGGATCGGGCGGGTTAGGCCCAAAATCGAGCATTATCGCTGCCGACCCAAAGGTTAAGAAATGAAAACAACACTGTTGTCGGGCATTCGGTGCATTCCCGTCGACTAATGCCGCCTGTATTCCTTGACAAGGGTGCTCAACGCATCGCGCACCAGATCGGCCGACTGCACCGGTGAACTTGCGACCCAGGCCAGCAATCGCCGCGCACCTTCAAGCGAGTCGTCAAGCTGTGCCAGCCGCAATTCCTTGACTGCGGTGGCCACCGTCAAGTCCCCGTCCGCCAGCAACTCCTCGTAAAGCTTCTCCCCCGGCCGCAAGCCGGTGAAGACGATGCGGATCTCCTGTTCGCTGCGGCCGGCCAGGCGAATCATGGTCTTGGCGAGGTCGACGATCTTCACCGGTTCACCCATGTCCAGCACCAGCACCTGACCGCTTTCACCGATGGCTGCGGCCTGCAGCACCAGGCGCGCGGCTTCGGGGATGGTCATGAAATAGCGAATGATGTCGGGGTGGGTGACGGTGATCGGACCGCCCGCAGCGATCTGCTGCTTGAATTTGGGAATCACGCTGCCGGACGAGCCCAGCACGTTGCCGAAGCGCACGGCCATGAAGCGGGTGCCGGCGTGTTCGGCGGCCATCGCGGAGACCACCAACTCAGCAGCCCGCTTGGTGGCACCCATCACGTTGGTCGGGTTGACGGCCTTGTCGGTGCTGATCAGCACAAAGCGCTCCGCCTTGACCTCGGCCGCAGCGAGCGCGGCGTGGTACGTGCCCAGCGTGTTGTTGCGCAGCGCAGCCCAGGCGTTGTCGACCTCCATCAGAGGCACGTGCTTGTAGGCCGCCGCGTGGAAGACGACCTGCGGGCGTTCGCGCTCGAAGATGGCGCGCAGTCCGTCCAGGTCCTTCACGTCGCCAATCAACTTGACCAGCGGCAGCGCAGGGAAACGCAGGCTGAGGTCCTGCTCGATGGTGTACAGGTTGAACTCGGAGAGTTCGACGATGACCAGCTTCGCCGGCTGGAAGCGCGCCACCTGGCGGCAGAGCTCCGAGCCGATGCTGCCGCCGCCGCCGGTGATCAGCACTGTCTTGCCACGCAGCACTTCGCCGATGCCGGCTTCGTCCAGTTGCACCGGCTCGCGGCCGAGCAGGTCCTCGGGTTCGATGTCGCGCACGCGGTCGA
>NZ_VIDT01000299.1 GCF_006519715.1 Ideonella azotifigens | reverse complement strand
GAAATGGTCGACCTGCTGGCCCGACAGTCGCCGGACTGGGGGCAGCCCCAGGCCCACGCGCAGGCGCTGGTCGCGATCTCCACGATGGTGGGCGCGCTGCTGCTGTCCCGCGCGGTCGATGACCCCGCGCTGGCCGATGGCCTGCGAAGCGCCGCGCTGAAGCACCTGACCCCCACCCACGATTGAAACGGCCACATGGAGCGCCGGCCCTTCGCTCGCCTTCTCACATGATGATCATCATCCCGATATCACAACCCCTCCCCACCCAAGCCTCGGACAGACCCACACCATGACAAAACACAGCAGGATTGCCCTTGTGACCGGCGCTTCGTCGGGCATCGGCCAGGCCACTGCCACGCAGCTCGCCCAGGTGGGCTACAAGGTCTACGGCACCAGCCGCCGCGGCGCCCAGCCCGGCCAACATGCTTTCGAGATGCTGGCCCTGGACGTGACACGCGACGCGTCGGTCGAAGCCGCCGTCCAGCAGCTGATGCAGCGCGAAGGCCGCCTCGATCTGCTGGTCAACAACGCCGGGTTTGGCGTGGCGCCCGCCGGAGCCGAGGAAAGTTCGATCGAGCAAGCCCAGGCCATTTTCGACACCAACTTCTTCGGCCTGGTGCGCATGACACGCGCGGTGCTGCCGCACATGCGCCGCCAGGGCGGCGGCCGCATCGTCAACATCGGCTCGGTGCTGGGCTTCCTGCCCATGCCCTACATGGCGCTGTACTCCGCCACCAAGCATGCGGTGGCCGGCTATTCCGAAGCGCTCGACCATGAGCTGCGCACGCAGGGCATTCGCGTCTCGGTGGTAGAACCTGCCTACATCAACACGCCGTTCGATGCCAACCTGATGCAGCCCGATGCGGTGCTGGACGTGTACGGCACGGTGCGCGCCGGGGTCGAGAAGCGGGTCAAGGAAGTGCTCGTTGGTGCCGACGGCCCGGAGGTCGTCGCCGAAGTGGTGCTGCGGGCGGCCACCGCGGAGCACCCCAAACTCCACTACACACCCGGCCTGGCCAGCCGCATGCGCATGCTGCGCCGCTTCGCGCCTGCCAGCGTGCTGGACGCGGGCGTCCGCAAGGACCTGCGCCTCGAAGCCTGAGCCGCTCGTTGATCCACCACATCTCCCAGCGCCGGGCCATCAGTTCGACCAAGGAAACACCATGAAGGCATTTGTTCTCGACCGCTATGCCAAGAAAGGCCTTCTGCGGCCAGCCGAGCTGCCGGACCCTGATTTGCACGACGACGAGGTCCTGGTCGAGGTCCACGCTGCCGGCGTCAACCTGCTGGACGTCAAGATCCGGGACGGCGAGTTCAAGCTGATCCTGCCCTACCGGCTGCCGCTGGTGCTGGGCCACGACGTGGCCGGCGTGGTGCGCAAGGTCGGCCCGCGGGTGCGGCAGTTCAAGCCCGGCGACGAGGTCTACGCACGGGTGGACGACTTCCGGATCGGCACCTTCGCCGAGCTTGTCCCGGTCAAGGAAAGCTCGCTGGCGCCCAAGCCCAGGAACCTCTCGATGGAAGAAGCCGCGTCCATCCCGCTGGTGGGCCTGACGGCCTGGCAGGCGCTGGTCGAGACGGCCAGGCTGAAGCAGGGAGAGAAGGTCTTCATCCAGGCGGGTTCCGGCGGCGTCGGCACCTTCGCCATCCAGTTGGCCAAGCACCTGGGCGCCACGGTGGCGACCACCAGCAGCAACACCGAGCTGGTGAAGCGCCTCGGCGCGGACGTGATCGTCAACTACAAGACGCAGGACTTCGCGCAGGTGCTGCGCGACTGCGACCTGGTGCTGAACAGCCAGGACGGCAAGACCCTCGCCAAGTCGCTCGGCGTGCTCAAGCCCGGCGGCAAGCTCATCTCCATCTCCGGCCCGCCGGACCCGGCATTCGGCCAGGCCATCGCTGCCCCCGGCTTCGTGAGGCTGGTCATGCGGCTGCTGAGCGCAAGTGTCAGGCGCAAAGCCAGGAAGCTGGGCGTCGACTATTCATTCCTGTTCATGAAGGCGAACGGCAGCCAGCTGCGCGAGATCACCAGGCTCATCGAGGCCGGCGCCATCCATCCGGTGATCGACAAGGTCTTCCCGTTCGCATCCACCAACGAAGCCATGGCCTACGTCGAGGCCGGCCGCGCAAAAGGCAAGGTGGTGATCAAGATCAGGTGAGGATGGCCTCAGGGCCATGACGCAGCGCAAGCTGGCGGCAGACAAGGCGCGACGCACGGCCAGCCGGGTCGCACAATGAATCTCTTGCCAGCCAACCCTGAGGACTCGCCAGCATGACCACGCGTCGCACCTTCATCCAGATCATTCCGGTGACCAGCCTCGCGCTGTTGGCCGCACAGCAGGCGCGCGCCGCAGACGTCGACCCCAAGGATGCCCAAGCCACGGCGCTGGGTTATGTGGTGGACGCCACCAAGGCCGACAAGGCCAAGTTCCCGAAGTACGCCGCTGGACAGACCTGCGCGAATTGCCAGTTCTACCAAGGCAAGGCGGGCGACGCGAGCGGTGCCTGCCCGCTGTTCGCCGGCAAGAACGTCGCGGCCAAGGGCTGGTGCAGCGCCTACGCGAAGAAGGCCTAGACCTGGACCTGGCGGAGCCCGGCTGGACGGCAAGCCGGGCTGAACCTGCGGCAACTTCCGGTGCTCCGGTGCTTCAGCCGTTGGACCTGAAGTGCAGGGGCCTGCAAGACGATCCCTTGCGGCATGGCGGTCGCACTTGCCATCGCGCATGATCGCCCGGCGGACGGCCCAGTTTTCCGGGTCACTTTGCAAACGCCCACACATTCGACTCGTTGTGCCAATGGTCCTCGCCCTAAAATTCACCTCGCCATGGCATACAAACCTCCGACTCACATTCTTGAAGTCCTGCAGAAGATCGAGTACGAAGAAGCGCTGCCCGACGGAGATCCGCGCTATGTGGACACGCAGACGGCACGCGGCAGCGAGAAGACCTTTGCGCGGCTGGCACGCAAGTTTGGCTGGGATCCGGCGACGAATGCCTTCTTTGCCCCCAACGACAAGCATGTGCTGTTCTTCGGCCACATCGGCAGCGGCAAGACCACCGAGCTGCGCCGATACGCGGGCAGGCTGAACGAGTCGAAGCGCTTCTATGTCGTTGAAGTCGACGTCCTTGCCAAGCTGGACCGCAACAACCTGCAGTACACGGAAGCGCTGATGGCGATGGCTGAAACGCTGCTGGAGCGTCTCAATGCCGATGGATTCTCGCTCGGCGAAGACTCGCTCAAGCCCGTGCGCGACTGGTTCGCCAGTGCCATCCAGACGCGCAGCACGAACCGGGAACTGAGCGCGGAACTCAAGACCGGCATCGAGGCTGGCGGCGGTATCCCGGGAATCGTCAAACTGTTCGCAGGCTTTACCACTGCGTTCAAGACCGGGTCGAGCCAGAAGAGCGAGTGGCGGCAGGAGATTCGCAACGGCTTCACGACCCTGGCGATCGCGTTCAGCAACCTCATTCGCACTGCAGAGGCCGAGTTGGCGCGTGCAGGGCGCGCCGAGCGGGTGCTCTTCCTGATCGACGGTACCGACAAGATGCGCGGTGAAGACACCCAGCAATTCTTCGTACAGGATGCCGAGCAACTCCTGGCAATCCAGACCCTGGCCATCTACACCGCACCACTCCACCTCAAGTACGACGGGCGGCTGGGCGGCAAGCTCGATGCTGACATGGTGCTGCCGATGATCAAGCTGCAAGAGCGCGACGGCAGCCCCTTCGAGCCCGGCCTGACGGCCATGCATGAGCTGCTGCTGCGGCGCGCCGACAGCAGCCTGTTCTCCAGCGACGCCGAAGCGAAGCGCCTGGTGGAATACAGCGGCGGTCATCCGCGCGAACTGCTGCGCCTGTTGAAGCTGTGTTGCGAAGTGGCAGACAACATCATCGACGCGGCAGTGGTGCAACGAGCCATCGAACAACTCGCATCCGACTACCGCTACTTCCTCAAACCCGGCGACTACGCGCTGCTGAAGGCCATCGACGCCAACCCGGCCCACGGCGGCAACGACGAACAGGCGCAGGAACTGCTGCACCGGCTGGCGCTGCTGCAGTACAACGATGGCGCCTGGCGCCGCAGCCACCCGGTGGTGCGCACGCTGGAGGGCTACCGACTGGCCGTGGTGCCGGCTGCCGAGCCTGCAACCGCGCCAGCCGCAGCTCCCCCAGCCTGACCCAAGCGGCAGTCTGCGAAATGGCCGGCTCCGCCTTCGATGTTGAACAACTGCGGTTGGCGGCGGCACGTGGTCTCCCAGCGTCTTGCCACGACGATTTCCTGCGCCTTTCGCGCACGCTGGTGCACGGCCCGGCCTTCCAATGGTTGCTGGTCGATGCGCCCGACGAAAACCTGCGCAAGCAGGTGATGACGGCGCTCGACGAGGTCTTGCGCATGGCGGGCCTGAACACCAGCCGCCTGCCGGTGAGCGACAGGATTGCCGACGTGGCTGAGCTGGAAGAGCGTCTCATCAAGAACGCCCGCGCAGGCTCGGTGGTCCACGTCGTCGGCCGGCCGGGATGGTTCGATTCGGCGCGATGGGACGCCTTCAACGCACGCCGCGAACGCCTTGCCTCGCAAGCCCGCGCACGCCTGGTGTTCTGGCTCGATGCCGATGCGATTGCACTCGCCTCGAGCAAGGCGCCTGACTTGTGGGCCTGGCGAAGTGGCGTCTATGCCTTCCTGCCCCCCGCGGCGCCTGCGACATCCGCACCCGCCATCGGTTCCAGCCCCGAACTCAAGCTCACCAGTGGCCATGTCTCGCCGATCCCGCCTAGGCCAACGGGCGCAGACAACCGTTCAATGGCAGAACGCAGCCGCCGCGTCGCCGAGATTCGAGCCTGGCTGGCAAACAAGCCAGCGCCGCCGGACGAATTGCTTGCGGCACCTGTCGACGAACTTGGCAGGTTGCTGCATGATCTCGGTGACTACGACGCCGCGCTGCAGCACTGGCGCGAGGTCGAACTCCCTTTGCATCGGCGCCTGGGTGACGAACGAGCGGAGGCCATGACCAAGGGCCAGATCGCCGACATCCTGCAAGCCCGCGGCCAGCTCGACGAGGCCCTGCGCATCCGAAGAGAGGAGCAACTGCCCGTCTATGAACGCCTGGGCGACGTGCGCTCCAAGGCTGTGACCACAGGCAAGATCGCCGACATTCTGCAAGCCCGCGGCCAGCTCGACGAGGCACTGCGCATCCGGAAGGAGGAACAACTGTCCGTTTATGAGCGCCTTGGCGACGTGCGCGCCAAGGCCGTGACCATGGGCAAGATCGCCGACATCCTGCAAGCACGCGGGCAGTTTGACGAGGCCCTTCGCATCCGCCGAGAAGAGCAAATGCCTGTCTATGAGCGCCTGGGCGACGCGCTCTCCAAAGCCGTCACAGTGGGCAAAATTGCCAACATCCTGCGAACCCGCGGGCAGCTCGACGAGGCCTTGCGCATCTACCGGGAAGAACAACTGCCGGTATTCGAGCGACTTGGCGACATACGCTCCAAGGCCGTCACCATGGGTCAGATTGCAGACATCCTGCAAGACCGTGGCCAGTTCGACGAGGCCTTGCGCATCCGCAGGGAGGAACAAATGCCCGTCTTTATGCGCCTGGGCGACGTGCGCGAGCAGGCCGTCACCATGGGGCAGATCGCCGATATCCTGCAAGACCGCGGCCAGCTCGGCGAGGCCCTGCGCATCCGCAAGGAGGAAGAACTGCCCGTCTATGATCGCCTTGGCGAGGTACGCGGGAAGGCGATCACAAGCGCGAAGATCGGGTTGCACTTGCTGGATGGAGAAGGGGCAACGGCCGATGAAGCCAGGCAGTTGCTTGAGACGGCATGGGCAGAGCTGTCGCGCCTGGGTTTGCCAGAGGCAGATGCCCTTGCCGAACAGATGCGCATGCGAGGTTTGAAGTTGCCCGCCACCCACCGACGTGAGTGAAACGCGGTGCGCTGCCCGGAGAACGGCGCAGGCATTGCTGGCCTACGGCGAATTTGCAGTCGCTCTCGGCAGCCACAACTCAACGCGAGTCCCGGCCCCCGAAGCTTCGACCACAACCCGCGCCTCGTGCACCTTAGCCACCTCGGCGACGATGGCCAGGCCCAGGCGGCCGCTGGCGGCGGGGGTGCGGTCGCTGCCGGTGCGCAGCAGCAGTTGCTGCGCCGGCACTGGCATGCCGGCGCCGTCGTCGGTGACGATCAGGCCGGCCTCTTGTTCGGTGACCTGCATCAGCACGTCGACCCGGCCGCCGGGGCGTGAGAACTTGAGGGCGTTGTCGACGAGGTTGCAGAAGGCCCGGGTCAAGGCCTCGCGGTGGCCGAGCACGGCGACGCCGAAGACCAGCGCCTGCTCCAGCGTGCGGCCTTCCTGGACGGCGCGGCGCTCGAAGGTCTCGCAGGCCTCGTCGATCAGCGAGGCCAGGTCCAGCGAGACACGGCCGCTCAGCGGCAGGCGGCTCAGGCG
>NZ_VIDT01000298.1 GCF_006519715.1 Ideonella azotifigens | reverse complement strand
AACTGCGTGACGAGATTGCTGCGAGCGGCAGCGCCACGCTGGCGCTGGACCTCATGCCCCAGCGCAGCCTGGACGAGCTGGTCACGGCGCTGTCGCGCGGTCGAGGCACGCGCTCGCTGGCCAATCACCTGAAGGAGCAGGCGGGTGTGTCCGGCGCGAAGGCAGGGCTGTTGCGCGAGGGCGTGTCGGCCGAGCAGTGGCAGGACCTCTCGCGCGACGCAGCCTGGCTGGCTGGCCGCATCAAGGCGCTGCCTGTGACCTTGACCGCGCCGCGGCCGCTGGACGAAGCCATCAGCAGCGCGGGCGGGCTGGCGCTGTCCGGGCTGACGCCGCAGCTGATGCTGGAGCAGCACCCCGGCTGGTTTGGCGCCGGTGAGATGCTGGACTGGGAAGCGCCGACCGGTGGCTACCTGCTGACGGCGGCGATGGCCAGCGGCAAGGTCGCGGCGCAAGGTGTGCTGGGCTGGCTCGGCCGCCAGGTTTGAGAATCAAGAAGAGGAGACCGTGCCGATGATCGTCGTCCACCACCTGAACAACTCGCGCTCGCAGCGCATCCTGTGGCTGCTGGAAGAGCTGGGCCTGCCGTACGAGGTCAAGCGCTACGAGCGCAACCCGCAGACGATGCTGGCGCCGCCGGAGCTGAACAAGGTGCACCCTTTGGGCAAGTCGCCGGTCATCACCGATGGCGACGCGACCATGGCCGAAAGCGGCGCAATCATCGAATACCTGCTGGCCACCTACGGCGCCACCAGTGGCTTGCGCCCGCCGATTGCCACCCCCGAGGGCCAGCGCTGCACCTACTGGCTGCACTTCGCCGAAGGCTCGGCGATGCCGCCGCTGTTGCTGAAGCTGATCTTCGGCCGCATCCAGACCGCGCCTATGCCTTTTTTCGTCAAGCCCATCGCCCGTGGCATTGCGCAGAAGGTGTTGACGTTGATGGTCGAGCCGAACATCAAGTCCCAGCTGGACTTCATGGAAGCCGAGCTGTGGCAGCGGCCCTGGTTTGCGGGTGCGGACTTCACCGCTGCCGACATCCAGATGAGCTTTCCGCTGGAGGCTGCGGCGCAGCGCGCCGGGCTGGATGCGAGCCGGCCCAAGCTGATGGACTGGCTGCACCGCATTCACCAGCGGCCGGCGTACAAGCGGGCGCTGGAAAAGGGCGGGCCTTACGACTATGCCAAGGACTGAACCCGGTTGGTTCAGAAACCGATCTTCCCGAAAGCGCCTGCCGGCACGCCTGGCAGTGAGTGGCACTTCGACGAGACCTCGGTCGCGCCACCGGGGCAGGGCGCGTCCCGCTCCAGCGACCAGTAGTACACCCCCGCCAGCCCATGCGTGCGGGCATCGGCCAGCAGCAGCGCCGCGTCTTCCGGTGTGAACACGTTTTCGGTCACGTCGTTGACGCCCAGCATCGCCGTCAACGCAATGCGCGACAGCGGCACGCCGAACTCGCGCTGCAGGTTCAGCGCGGCCTGCAAGCCTGAGCGGCCCATGTCGCAGCGGCCGTCGCTGGCACGCAGCACGCAGCTCGCCGCACTCGCCGGTCCGAAGTCCATCACCATCAGGTTGACGACCGCCGTGTCGAAGTGATGCCGTTGCAGTGCGGCGACGACCTTCGCGCCGGTGGCGTTCACGTTGGCGCCGCGCACGTCGCTGCCCGCCAGCGTGGCCAGCGTGAAGCTGTACTGCCATTCGGGGTGGGCGCGCGCCGAAGCGGCTGCGGTGCGCACCAGGCCCTCGAGTTGCTGGTCCGTCTGGCTGCCTTCGATGTCGAAGTCGAAGCCCGCGAGCGCCGGGCTGGCGTAGCGCTGTACGAAGCCCTGCATGCCGGCTTCGCTGGCGCAGGTGAACACGCCGGCCTGGCCGCCGGTCGAGATGCGGTAGCGCATCCCGGCTTGCGCAAAGGCCGGGGCGTTGGCCGCGACCAGTTGGGTCGCGTCAATGCCCGGGCCCCAATCTTCGGCGCCGCATTCGCCGCTGGCAAAGGCCCACACGACCTCGCGCGGCCGGCCCGGCAGTGCATTGCGGCCGGCCTGCACCAGGGGCGCTGGCGGCTGTTCGCCGGCCACGCTGCGCAGCCTGTGCGTGGCCGGGTCCAGGCCCTGGACGATGTGCAGGTAGGGCACGTAGCGCAGTGGTGGCTGGCCAGCGGGCGACGGCGGCGTGGCGCAGCCGGCCAAGGCACTGAGAATCAGGATGGCAGCTGGCAGCAGGGAGCGATAGGGCATCACGGATTGGGGTGCCTGAATTGGTGCCCATGAAAGAGGGCGGCAGGCTTATTGATGTTTTCGAAATTCCTGACATAGCCCCCCCGTTCGGGCTGAGCCTGTCGAAGCCGGCGCGTACGTCGACGCAGGCACTTCGACAGGCTCAGTGCGAACGGATTCAAGACCGCCTCGAATAAGGGAAGCCTCAATAGAAAGCCGCCGCCCGGCCCTCGGGGCCTCGTTCAGAACTTCACGCGCACGCCGCCGAAGTACATCTTGCCAGCCTTGTAGACGCCGGCGACCTGGGTCGTGTCGGTCTTGTAGACCTTCAGCAGCGGGTCGGTCAGGTTCTGGGCTTCGAAGGTCAGCGCGAACATGTCGTTGACGTTGTAGTTCAGCGCCAGGTTCAGCTGGCCGTTGCCATTCTGGAAGTAGTCGGCGCCGCCGCGGTTGCCCAGCTTGTAGGTCGAGCGGTGGCTGTAGGCCAGGCGGGCGCTGAAGCTGTCGTTCTCGTAGAAGGCGCCGATGTTGTAGACGTCCTTCGAGGTGCCGTACAGCGTGCAGTCCTCGGTGGCCGAGCCGTTGCAGGTGCCGGTGGCGAGCTTCTCGGTCTGCTTGCCGTTCGAGCGGGTGTAGTTCAGGTCCACGCCGAAGCCCAGGCCCAGCGTGTGCTGGAAGGCCAGCTCGAAGCCGGTGACACGGCCCTGGGTGTTGACCGGGCTGGAGATGTCGTACACCTCCACGGCGTTGCCGTTCGACGCGTTCTGGTATTCCAGCTGCTGGTGGCCGTAGGCGATCACGCCGTCCAGCTTGCTGGCGAAGAAGCCCACGGCCAGCAGCGACTTGGGTCCGAAGTACCACTCGGCCGACAGGTCCAGGTTGTTGCTGCGGATCGGGTCCAGGTACGGGTTGCTGCCCACGCCGTTGTGCTGCAGGTCGCGCAGGTCATTGCCGGCCAGCTGGCCGAAGTCCGGCCGCGAAAGGCCGCGGTTCAGCGCCAGGCGGCCCACCAGGTCCTTGGCCAGGTCAGCACGCAGGTTCAGGCTGGGCAGCACGTCGGTGAAGCTCTTCTTGTAGTTGGGCGCGCCGCCGGGCAGGAAGGCGTCGATGTCCTCATTGGTGCGCACCACGCGCACGCCGAAGTCGCCGCTGACCTTGTCCGTCGGCGAGAACTCAGCCATCACGTAGCCGGCACCGGTCTTCTCCTTGATGTCGAATTCCTGCTGCGTGGCGTGGGTGGTAAAGGTGGCGTACTGGTTCATCCAGTCCACCACGAAGTCGTTCCTGATCTTCCAGGGGCTGAAGCCTGGCGTCGGGTTGACCGGCAGGCCGCCGTACCAGTTGGCGGAATAGTGGGTGATGGCGTCGTCCGTGATCAGGTCTTCGCTCGCGGCACCAGCGGCCAGCGTCATGCCCAGCTTGGTCAGCGAGCGGCGGTGCGCGGTGGCGCGGGCGCCCCACTTGAGGGTGTGCACCAGGTCGTTGTCCAGGCGCAGCGTGGCGTCGAGCTGGGCGTAGTTCTCGCGATCGCTCGATGAGGTGTACGAGCCCCAGCCGCCGATGCCGGCACCGGTCTTGGTCAGGGTGTCACCGCCCGGCACGTTCAGGATCAGGATGCCGTCCTTGTTGACCGTGTAGCCGGTGCCCTGGTCCCAGCCGCTCCAGACTTCGAAGCCCACGTCCTTGGTGCGCGCGCCGCCATTGGTCGTGCCGATCTTGCTGGTCAGCGTGAGCTTGTCGGAGACCAGCCACTTGCCGTCCAGGTTGATGAACTTGGAGTCGGTCTTGGCGTCGGGCCGGATCGCCACGTCTTCCACCGCCGAGAAGGCGCCGGCCGAGCCGCCGTTGTTGGCAAAGGCGTCCTTGCCGAAGAAGACGCTGCTGATGGTGCCGTTGGTGACCGTGTAGTCGCCGGTGGGCGTGCCGGTCTTGCCGTTCCAGCCCGGTCCGTTGAACGGGTTCACCGTGTCGGCCATGAAGTTGGTGTTGTAGTTCTTCGCGTCCACCGTCGAGTAGAAGCCCGACAGGTTGAAGCTCAGCCGCGGGTCCACCTTCAACTGCGCTTCCAGGTAGCCGCCTTCGCGCTTGCGCTCCTGCTCGAACAGCACCGCGCCGCTCAGGTAGCTGACGTTCTTGCCGGCCAGGTCGGAGATCGGATAGGTGGCGGGTGTCTTGTCCCACCACACGCCTTCGGAGCCGGCGCGCTGCAGGTGGCGCGTCTGCGAGAACACCTGGCCCAGGATGCCGAAGGTGCTGTCGTTGTTCTTCCAGTTGATCAGCGCGCTGAGCGACGGGTCGGTCTTCTTCGCGGCGTCGGAATGGGCGGCCTCCAGCGATGCCACGCCCGAGAGCGTCTTCTTGAAGTCCAGCGGATGGCGGGTGTCGATGTCCACCGTGCCTGCGGCGCCGCCTTCGGGCAGGTCCGCACGCGAGGACTTGTTGACCGTGACCTTGCCGATCAGGTCGGACGGCAGCAGCGTGAAGGTGACACTGCGGCCGCCGGCGGCGATGTTCGGGCCGTACCAGTCACCGGTGGAGACCAGGTGGCCGTTCAGCGTGGTCAGCGTGAGCTGCGAGCTCAGGCCGCGCAGCTGCACATGTTCGTTTTCGCCGAAAGAGCCTTCGGCCGAGCCGGCGCTGGTGGTCGTGACCCCCGGAATGCGCTGCAGCGAATCGGCCACGTTCTTGTCCGGCATCTTGCCCACATCTTCCGCGGTGATGACTTCCACGCGGGAGCTGGAATTGCGCTTGCTTTGCAGGGACTGCTGCATGGACGCGCGAATGCCGGTGACCTCGACCTGTTGCACGCCGTCGTCCGGCGCGCTGGCAGCGGCGGCCGGGGCTGGCGCGGTCTGGGACAGGGCAGCCGTGCTCACCACAAACAGTGCGGCGGCGGCGACAGGGTTGAGTTGCAGTTTCATGGACTCCTCTGTTGTGTGGGGCGGGTCAATTGATGAGTACCAATGTACTACCAAACAAAACCAATTTGCTACCACTTTTCACTGAGGAAGACCCTGATCCGTATCTTTCCCGCCATCTTCATAGGGAGACTTGGATTTCGTCCGGACCGATGCGCGTCAACCAGGGCACATCCACTGGCATCATCTGGTACTGTAGTGGTACTATTTTGAGCTCGTGATCACTGCCCTCGCTACACTTCCCAGCTGACCGATACGGAGATGTGCTGACCGATGAGCCCGACCCTGGCCGAACGCCTGCTGCCCTTGCTGGATGCGAGCAGCAGCCAGCCTCTTTATCAGCAGCTGCAGCGCGCGCTGCGCGACGCGATCGAGCAGCATGTGCTGAGCCCGGACGACGCGCTGCCTTCGGAGCGCCAGCTGGCGGCCGAGCTGGGCGTCTCGCGCATCACCGTGCGCAAGGCCATTGACGGGCTGGCCGGCGAAGGCCTGCTGGTGAGCCGGCAGGGCTCTGGCAACTTCGTCAGTGCCCGCATCGACAAGAACTTCTCCAAGCTCACCTCCTTTTCGGAGGACATGCGCGCCCGCGGCCGCACGCCGCGCAGCGAGTGGCTGCGCCGCACCGAGGGCACGGTCTCGCCGGAAGAGGCGCTGAAGATGGCGCTGAGCCCGGGCACCACGGTGTTCCGCCTCCACCGCCTGCGCTATGCCGACAACGCGCCGATGGCGCTGGAATACGCCACCGTGCTGGCCTCGGCGCTGCCTTCTCTGGCGTCGGTACAAAACTCGCTTTACGACGCATTGGAGGCCGCAGGCCACAGACCGGTGCGCGCGCTGCAGCGTTTGCGTGCATTGCTGCTCAACGATGAGCAGGCCGGGCTGCTGCAGGCCCAGCCTGGCGATGCCGGTCTGCTGGTCGAGCGCCTGGGCTACCTGCGCGACGGCCGGGCCATCGAGTTGTCTCAATCCTTCTACCGCGGCGACACCTACGACTTCATCGCCGAGCTCAACACACAAGGCTGACCCTCATGTCCATGGTTTTTTCAGAGGACCCGCAGAAGTCGGGTCAACGCAGCTACACCGGCCTGGCGGTCGTTGCCGGTCTGCACGTGGTGCTGGGCTACGCGCTGCTGAATGGCCTGGGCCAGGTGGTGGTCGACGTGCTGAAGCCGCCGGTGGATGTCCAGCTTTTCAAGGAGATCCAGCCACCGCCTCCGCCGCCCCCTCCGCCGCAGTTGCCACAACCGAAGACGCCACCCCCGCCGCAGTCGTTTGCACCGATGCCTGAGGTGCCGGTGGTGCCGCAGCCCGTGCAGCAAAGCATCAGCACGAC
>NZ_VIDT01000297.1 GCF_006519715.1 Ideonella azotifigens | reverse complement strand
CTGGGCGTGCGCACGCGGCCGGTGGCGGCCCCTGCCGCAAAGACGTAGCCGGCCGCGCGTGGACGGCTGGGGAGCCCGGTCGCAGAATGCGCCGGTCTCATTGCCGGAAGCCGCCGTGGCCCTTGACGCACCCACCTTCACCCTCTATGGCGCCAAGGCCTCTGGCGCGGTCGCCGTCGAAGCGGCGCTGACCTTGCTGACGCTGCCTTACCAGCTCATCGAAGGCGCCACCTGGGCCGAGCCCGAAGCGCGCGAGCGCGTGGCACCGGTCAACGCGATGCGCCAGATTCCCACGCTGGTATTGCCCGGCGGCCAGGTCATGACCGAAAGCGCCGCGATCCTGATCTACCTGGCAGACCTGCACCCTGCCGCCGGCCTGGCCCCGGCACCTGAGGATCCGCTGCGCGCCCAGTTCCTGCGCTGGATGCTCTACGTCTCGTCCGCCATCTACGCGCTGCACTGGATCAAGCCGGACGTGCAGCGCATTGGCGCGCCGACCACCGCCCGCGAACAGGTGGTGAACGCCGTGCACGAGCGCATTGCCTTCTGCTGGCAGCACATGGACAGCCAGCTGGCGCCGGGCCAGTACCTGCTGGGCGACACGCTCACCGTGCTGGACCTCTACGTCGCCGTGGTCTCCCGCTTCGGCCCCTGGCGCGAACGCTTCTGCGAAGCCGCCCCACGCATGGCGCAAGCAATGGCCCGCGTGGACGCGCACCCGCGCCTGCAGGCGCTGTGGCGCGAGCGTTTCGACGAGGCATGAGCAGACGAAAAAATGCCCGAGCCGGGAGACCCGGGTCGGGCAGAAGGTCAGGGCTCAGGAAAAACTCCGTCGTCGACGGGCCCGTTCAGGGCCGGTCGCAAGCTCAAGGGCGAACGACGATGTCGTTGCGCACAGCCTTGACGCCGCCGGTGCCACGCGCGATGGCGTCAGCCTGCGAGCGCTCGGCCGTGCTCTTGGCGAAGCCGGACAGTTGCACCACGCCCTTCATGGTTTCAACGCTGATCGACATCGCGCTGACGGTAGGGTCGCTGGCAAAGGCGGACTTGACGCGGGCGGTCAGCGCCGAGTCGTCAATGTAGGCGCCCACCGATTCCTGCTCGCGCGTGACCGCGCAGCCGGTGGTGGCGAGGACAGCGGTGGCCGAGATGACAGCGGCAAGGATGAAACGTGCATTCATGGGGATCTCCAGTGGGGTTGTGAGTTGTGAACGGGAAAAAATAAGCGGGAAGCGAAGCGCAGGCCGAGGCCTTCAGCGCTCCAGCCAGTCGCTGAGTTCGTCGGCGTGCTTTTCTTCATCGGCAAGCACGTCTTCGAGCAGGCGGCGGGTGGTGGGGTCCTTGGGGCCGATCAGCTCGATCATCTGGCGGTAGCTTTCCACCGCCACACGCTCGGCCACCAGGTTGGCGCGAATCATCGATTGCAGGTCCTTGGACTCGTCATAGTCGGCATGGCTGGACTGCAGCAAATGCGCGGGATTCAGGTCCGGTTCACCACCCAGCTCGACGATGCGGCGGGCCAGCCGGTCGGCATGGCCCAGCTCTTCGTTGGCATGCACCAGGAATTCGTCGGCGATGGCGGGCGAGGCCACGCCCACCGCGGTGAAGTGGTGGCGGCGGTAGCGCAGCACGCAGACCAGCTCGGTCGCCAGCGCGTCGTTCAGCAGCTTGACCACGTCGTCACGCCAAGGCCCGTAGGCTGGCGTGACGGCGCCATCCGTGATGTCGCGCTTGGCAGCCTTCAGCCCCGCTTCGTCGAGCTGCAGCCGGCCATGTTCGGCGGCGGCCTGGCCGGGTTGGCCAGACTTGGCGGCCTGCTTGGCTGCGGCGGTGGGGAAGGGGGTGGACATGTTGGCTCTCCTGCGGGACGCGTTGGGATGGCTGATGGAAATGCGAGGCGATGCGAAGGTCAGCGGCAGACTGACACTCAGCCGTTCTTGACGGCCAGCTGGTTGTCGACGCTCTGCACGCCGTCCACGCCCATCGCCAGCCGGGTGGCGCGTTCGCGGGCGCTGTCGGTCGGCGCGGTGCCGTGCAGTGCCACGCGGCCGTTGACCGTGTCAACGTTGATGCGCAGCGCGCTCAGCTCCTTGTCCTTGGCCAGCTCGGCATTGATGGACGCGGTGATGGTCGCGTCGCCCACGGCGCCCTTGGCTTCCGCGCCGGCCTGCTTGGCATCGGCCTTCAGCTCGGCACCCGCCTGCTTGGCGTCGGCCTTGAACTCGGCCGTGTCTTGGCGCATCTTGGCCTGGGCTTCATCGCTCTTCTGCTCGACCTTGGCGACGGCCGCATCCAGGCGCTGGCCTGCGGTGCGGGAATCTTCGCTGCGGTCGCAAGCGCCGAGGACGGCGGCCGCCACGATGGCGGTCAATGCGGTCATTCGGCCGAGGGGGGGAAAGTGGTCAGTGGTCATGCGGGGCTCCTGATGAGGTGCCGATGTCCGGCGTTGATGCAACGATAGACAAACCCCGTCCTCCGCGTGGTCGGCTGTGGACTCTTCCGCGTGTCGGAGAGCACCGACATCGGTGTCAGCGGCAGGACCGGCAATTGCCCCAAGGGGCTCGTCTCGCCACGCAAGGCCGCCTGCGAAACCAGGCTTGCGCAAGCTCGCGCCGCGGCGGGTCAGTGCGAGACCGAGCCGCGCTGCCGTGCGAACCAACGCGAGGGTTGACGCGGCATCACCGGGCGCCCCGCCGTGGTTCAGCCGTGGTTGCCAAAGCGCAGAACGGCCCACCAGGCGGTCAGCATGCCGGCGGCGGAGACGCACATGCCCCACACGCCGTCCACCAGGCTCACCTGCACGCTCCAGCCGCGCAAGGTGGCCCAGTTGGTGAGGTCGTAGGTGCCGTAGGCCACCAGCCCGACCAACGCGCCGCGCCACAGCGCAGTGAAGGCGCTGTCGACCTGCGGGCCCCAGGCCAGCGCGAGCAGGCCGGCGGGGTAGCCGAAGTAGAACAGGACGGTAGGCAGCAACGAGGGCGCGGGGCGCATCAACTCGCCGATCTCGCGCTGGTAGAAGCCGCGGGCAATGCCCAGCAGCCAGGCGGCGTCCAGCAGGCCGATGGCCAGCAGCGCGCCCAGGTAGGCGGTGAACCAGCCGCCCAGGCCCACCGGCCTCATGGCGCGCTCCGCAGGGCAGCAGAGGGCTGGACGGCGGGGCTGGGCAAGGCAGGCATGGCGCGGCTTGGGGCGGAAAAGAGGGGCGGGCGGCAGGCGTGCAAAGACGCGCCACGGGGCCCCTGTGCGCCGCAAGAAACAGGCCGGCGGAAGGCGACGACAAAAAGGGTGCAGGCTTTGGTGAAGGTGCCGGTAAACGATGGCTGGGTTATGGCCATTGTTCGGAGCCATGGTCTACCGGCAAGCTGGACAGAGCCACACTGGTGGTCTGCCGATTCACCTCGGCCTGCACGCTGTTTGTCGGGTGCCTTGTTCGGGGTCGGTCAGCAGCTTGGCTGGACTGCTGCAGTGCTGCTGACCATGGACGCTACTGTAGGCAGCGCAAACCGCCCGCGGTGTAGTCGCCTCCCGGGACGGGCTGTAGGACAAAGCCTCGGCAAGGTTTTGCCTTGCCCCCAGGCAAGCGCCTGCCGCTGGGGGAAGATGGGCGCCGATGATCACTTCCAATGCCATTCGCCTGGCCGTTGCCGCGGATGCCGCGGCCATTGCCCTGATGTCACGCCATCTGATCGAGCATGGCCTGCCCTGGGGCTGGGACGGGCAGCGCGTGGCGCAGGCCATTCTGGCGCCGCACATCAACGTGGCGGTGACGGGGCCGCGCGGCGCGCCCGTGGGTTTCGGCATCATGGCGTACCACGATGACGATGCGCACCTGGTGCTGTTCGCGGTGCAACCGGCACGCCAGCGGCAGGGGCTGGGCAAGGCGCTGCTGGACTGGCTGGAGGCTGCGGCCCGGGTGGCCGGGGCCGAGCGCATCCGGGTTGAAGCGCGGCGCGAAAACCTCGCCGCCAGGATCTTCTACAACGAGCTCGGTTACCACGAGCGCATGATCAGCAAGGCCATGTACAACGGCCAGGTGGACGGCGTGCGGCTGGAGAAATGGCTGCGCGTGCACGACGTGTCGGCCAGCGGCGCGGCGTCGTGAGCGCCCCCAGACCTGCCGCTTCGCGTCAGGCCCCCCGAGGGGGTCAAGAAAACTCGGGAGCGGCCCTTCGTTTTCTTGAGAGCCTGGTGCTCAGGCGTCGAGCCGGCCTTCGCGTGGGCCGGCTTCGTCGGCCAGCGCGAGGCAGTAGTCGATCAGGTCTTCGATCTCGCCGGACTTGTCGAACACCCGGCTGGCGCCGAGCTGCAGGCACTGGCGGCGCATTTCGTCGGTGGCGTAGTTGGTCAGCACGACGCAGCGCGGCGCCGGCCGCTTGCGCGCGCCGTCCTGCCTTTGCCTCGCATCGCTGAGCCGGCGCAGCACGTTCAGGCCTGAGCCCTGGCGCAGGAACAGGTCCAGGATGATGATGTCGCAAGGGGCCGGCGGGTTTTGCAGCCATTGCAGCGCGCCGGGCTCGTCTTCGGCATGGCCCACGACCTGCAGCGGCACCATCTCCTCGAGGGCGGCCGCAAGGTTCTCGCGGATCACGGGGCTGTCTTCGACAAGAAAGGTCTTGAGTACCGGCATGTCTTGCACCTGAACGGCAGCGCACGGTTTTGCTGCGTTGCGGGATTCCAGTTTAGGCAGCACCGGCGCCGCGGCCTGTAGGACGGCCGGCTGAATGGGCGCCCGAGAACATGCCCTTGGCGCGGCTCGCCGGTCTGCTTCACGTCTGCTTCAGATCAGAGCCAGCGCTCGAACAGGCGGCCCGTCCACTCCTTGAGCCTGGCGCCCAGACCACGCTGGGCCCAGGCAGCAGGCGTGATGGCAGCCGAGGCCTGCAGGTCGCGCTGGAACTGGGCCTCCAGCACCTGCGCAAAGTCGTCGCCCACGACGACCAGGTTGATCTCGGCGTTGTCGGCAAAGCTGCGCCAGTCCAGGTTGCTGGAGCCGACGGTGGACCACACGCCATCGACCACGGCGGTCTTCGCGTGCAGCATCGCGTCCTGCAGCTCGTGCACCTGCACGCCGGCTTCCAGCAGCTGCTGGTAGTAGCCGCGGCCAGCGGCCAGCATCAGGCCGAAGTCGCTTTTCGACGGCAGCACCAGCACGACCTGCACGCCACGCCGCGAGGCGTCGCACAAGGCCTTGAGCATGTCCTCACCGGGCGCGAAGTAGGCCATGGTCAGGTGCACGCTCTGCTGGGCCGCGTCGATCGCGCGCAGCACCGAGCGGTAGATCGGGTTGGCTTTCTGGCCGGGCTGGCTGAGCAGCAGCTGCAGCACGCGCTCACCTTGCACCGGCGTGGGCGTGGTGGGCGGCGGCGGCAGCTTGCCCTCGCAGCCCTGGCCGTTCCACTGGTGCTCGAAGGATTCGGCCAGCGCCGGCACGATGGGGCCCTGGACCTCGATCTGGGTGTCGCGCCAGCCGTTCTTCAGCGGGTCGACCTGCGGCGCGCGGCGGCGCAGGCTGAAGGAGCCGGAGGCATAGACCTGGCTGATGTTGATGCCGCCGGTATAGCCAATGCGGTCATCGACCACCAGCAGTTTGCGGTGGTCGCGCTGGGTGATGTTCCAGAAGCCGGCGCGCTCGAACGGGCTGACCGGGTTGTAGCCGCAGACGGCCACGCCGCCGGCGCGCAGTTCCTCGAAGAAGGTCTTCTCCGAGCCCAGCGAGCCGACGCTGTCGTAGATCACCGCGATCTGCACGCCTTGCGCGGCCTTGCTGCGCAGCAGGTCGGCCATCTGGCGGGCCAGGCCTTCGTCCTCGAAGATGTAGCTCTCCAGCAGCACGCGCCGGGTCGCGCCGGCAATGGCCGCACGCATCGCGCCCAGGGCCTGGGGCCCGTCGATCAGCAGCCTGGCGGTGTTGCCGCGGTACAGCGGCACGTCGGGCATGCCGTCGGCCATCACCTGCAGGTGGTGCAGCGCCAGCTTGGCGTGGCCCTCGGCGGCCACGCCGGCGACGATGTTGCGGGTGGCGGCGTCAGACACCTCGCCCTTGGAGTCGGCCACCTTCAGGTCACGGCCCAGCGCGCCCACGCTGGCCGCCACCGGCATGGCAACCGCCTCTCTGGGCGGCAGCGTGGCGCTGCAGGACACATTGCTCAAACAGACCCAGCTCAGCGCGAGCGCGCACAGCGCACCGCGCCGGCTGATTGCAGGCGTAGCCATAGAGGTACTGCTTTGGATGAAGCGCGCAGCGCGGGCTGCGGCGAAGGCGCCGGGGCGTCCGGCGTCAGAACTTGCGGACTTAGAACTTGGACTGCCAGCTCAGCGACAGGCCGCCACGGCGCGGCTTGAGTGCCATTTCGTTGGTACCGCCCAGCTGCATGCGGAAGGTGCCGAGTTCCTTCCAGGCATCGGCGTCGGAGCGGGGCTTGAAGCCGCGGTCGAAACGCTCGACGCGCGCGGTGAAGGCCAGCTC
>NZ_VIDT01000296.1 GCF_006519715.1 Ideonella azotifigens | reverse complement strand
CCTGGCGCAGGTTGCCGTGGTGGTAGGCACGCGCTGCGGGCGCAGCGTGAGAAGCAGAAGCCTTGGCTGGCTTGACCATGTAAGCACCTTGTGTGGCGCCTGGACCGGCGCCTGGGCCGGCGCCTGGGCCGAAATGTAATCTCCGATCACATTGAAGTCACCGGCCACCACCATGCACACTCGCCCCCTGCCCCACCCCTGCCCGCGCCAGGCTGCTCGAAGGGCGGCGCCTGCTGGCCTGCCTGTCGCTGGCGCTGCTGCTGATGGCGGCGACTCCCTTGCTGGTGCTGCCGGACCTGGTGCCTGCGCTGCGCCTGGCCATTCGCCTGACCGCGCGCAGCTCGTGGCTGTTGTTTCTCCTGGTCTTCACCGCCTCGGCCGCCGCCCGCCACTGGCCCGGCGCCCTGACCCGCTGGCAGCTGCGCAACCGCCGCCACCTGGGCCTGGCCTTCGCGGTTTCGCACACCGTCCACCTGGCCGCCATCCTCGGCTTCGCCAACCTCGATCCCGCCGGCTTCCACCAGGCCAGCAGCCTGGGCAACCAGATCACCGGTGGCATTGCCTACGGCTTCATCGCGCTGATGGCGCTGAGCTCGTCCGACACGGTTGCCGCCTGGCTCGGCCGCAAGACCTGGGGCCGGCTGCACACGGCCGGCATCTACTACCTGTGGATCAGCTTCATGGTGACCTTCGGCAAGCGCATCCCGACGTCTGCCAGCTACGCCGTGCCAGTCGTCATCCTGCTGCTGGCGCTCGCCTTCCGGCTCTGGCCCCAGCGCAAGACCAGGCTCACGTCATGAGCCAGCCACGGGCCTAGACTTCGGCGATGCACCAGCCATCGCTGTTCGAACCCGCCGAGATGCTGCCTTCGCGGCTCCCGCCGGGTTTGAGCTACCAGCCTGAGTTCCTCACCGAAGCCGAAGAGGCCGGGTTGATCGAATTGATCCGCAGCCTGCCGCTGGCCGCCGCGAAGTACAAGCAATACACCGCCCGCCGCCGCGTCGTCAGCTACGGCGGCAGCTACGACTACGACGCCAACCGCCTGCTGCCCGCCGCCCCGCTTGTCGACGAACTCAAGCCGCTGCGCGAGCGCGTCGCCGCCTGGGCCGGCGTGGCGCCGGAAGACCTGGTGCATGCGCTGGTTGCCGAATACGCACCGGGCACCCCGCTAGGCTGGCACCGCGACGTGCCGAACTTCGAGCACGTCTTCGGCGTCTCGCTGGGCAGCGAGGCCATGCTGCGCTTCCGGCCGTATCCACCGGAGACAGCCAGGCGCGAAGATGTGCTGCGCGTGCCGGTGGCACCCCGCTCGATCTATGCCATGCGTGGCCCGTCGCGCTGGGACTGGCAGCACAGCGTGCCGCCGGTGGCGGCGCTGCGCTGGTCGGTCACGTTTCGCACGCGGCGGGACTACCACCAAGGTCGCGAGCAAACAAATGGGGTCAGCAAACAAATGGGGTCAGAGTCAATTTATCCAACGGATGAGTCAACCATGGTCACCACCATTTCCAGATAAATTGACTCTGACCCCATTTGTTTGAACGACCGGTGGGGACTGGTCGTTGCTGGTGGCCTCGGCGCGGAACTCAAACAAGCCACTGCCGCGTCAGTGGAATCACCAAGTCCCAATCGGCTTTGGTGTTGTACGATGACTGACAACATCTCGAAGCCAGGCCCTTGTTCGCTGTTCTGCCTGGCTGTTCTGTTCACTTCCCCAGTCCTTCGCTGCCAGGAGCCCTCATGTCCCCCCAAGAACTCAAAGCCGTCTTGCAATCCGGCCTGCTCTCGTTCCCGCTGACCGATTTCGACAGCGAGCTGAACTTCGCGCCCAAGGCCTACGCCGACCGGCTGGAATGGCTCCAGCCCTACGGCGCCTCGGCGCTGTTCGCGGCCGGCGGCACCGGTGAGATCTTCTCGCTGGAACCGGTCGAGTTCAGCGCGGTGATGAAGGTGGCGCTGGAGACCTGCAAGGGCCGCACGCCCATCATCGCCGGTGCCGGTGGCGGCACCCGCCTGGCCATCCAGTACGCGCAGGAAGCAGAGCGCCTGGGCGCGCAAGGCATCCTGCTGATGCCGCCTTACCTGACCGAAACCAGCCAGGAAGGCCTGATCGCCCACGTGCAGGCGGTCTGCAAGAGCGTGAAGTTCGGCGTCATCGTCTACAACCGCGCCAACTGCCGCCTGACGCCCGCCAGCCTGCAAGTGCTGGCCGACACCTGCCCGAACCTGATCGGCTTCAAGGACGGCGTGGGCGACATCGAGAAGTTCGTCTCGGTGCGCCAGACCCTGGGCGAGCGCTTCGCCTACCTGGGCGGCCTGCCCACCGCCGAGCTGTTCGCCGGTGCCTACAAGGCCATGGGCTGCCCGGTGTATTCGTCTGCAGTCTTCAACTTCATTCCGAAGACGGCGATGGACTTCTACAACGCCCATGCCGCGAACGACACCGAGACCTGCGACCGCCTGATCCGCGACTTCTTCATCCCCTACATCGCGATCCGCAACAAGGGCGAAGGCTATGCGGTCTCGATCGTGAAGGCTGGCGCCACCATCATCGGCCACAGCGCCGGCCCGGTGCGCCCGCCCATCTCCGACCTGAAGCAGGCCGAGTACGACGAACTGGCCGCGCTGATGGCCAAGCTCGGCCCGCAGTAAGGCGCCAAGTCCCCGGCGGCCTCGCGCCGCCTCCCCATGCCACCGCCCCAACGGCCGCAGAGCCGGGGCGCGGCATGTTCCATGATCCCTACAGGAGACACCTGATGAAACTGATCCAACGCTCGCGCCGCGCTGCGCTTTCCGCACTGCTGACGCTTGCCGCCACGCTGCCCCTTGTCACCTTGCCGGAGGCCGCCATGGCGCAAAGCGATGAAGCCCGTGCCGTCGGCGCAGCCGTCGAAAAGCTGCGCACGCTGATGGTCGACCCCGACCGCGCCGCGCTCGAAGCCATCGTCGCCGACAACCTGACCTACGGCCATTCCGGCGGCAAGGTCGACACCAAGGCCAGCTTCATCAAGGACTTGCTGGAAGGCAATTCAGACTTCGTCAGCATCAGCCTGACCGAGCAGCAGGTCACCGTGACCGGCGACGTGGCCACCGTGCGCCATGTGCTGCAGGCCGCCACCAACGACGCCGGCAAAGGCCCGGGCACCGTGAAGCTGCATGTGCTGAGCGTGTGGACCCGCCAGGCCGGCGCGTGGACGCTGCTGGCCCGCCAGGCCGTTCGCCTCCCGACCTGAGCCGCACAGCGGCCTCAACCGAGCTTCTTCCCATGACCTCCTCTGCCACGCCCACCGTCCAGCAAGTGCGTGTCGTGCCCGTTGCGGGCCGCGACAGCATGCTGCTGAACCTGTCCGGCGCCCACGCGCCGTTCTTCACCCGCAACCTGCTGATCCTGACCGACAGCGCCGGCCGCACCGGCGTGGCCGAGGTGCCTGGCGGCGAGCCGATCCGCCAGACGCTGGAAGACGCCCGCGGCCTGCTGGTCGGCGCCAAGGTGGGCGACTGGCAGCGCGTGCTGAATGCGGTGCGCACCCAGTTCGCCGACCGCGACGCCGGTGGCCGCGGCCTGCAGACCTTCGACCTGCGCACCACCATCCACGCGGTCACCGCGGTGGAAACCGCGCTGCTGGACCTGCTGGGCCAGCACCTGGAAGTGCCCGTTTGCGCGCTGCTCGGTGAAGGCCAGCAGCGCGCCAGCGTGCCGATGCTGGGCTACCTCTTCTACGTGGGTGACCGCAGGAAGACCGACCTGCCCTACGACACCCAGCCGGACCAGGCCGACGACTGGCTGCGCCTGCGCCATGAAGAGGCGATGACGCCCGAAGCCATCGTCAAGCTGGCCGAAGCCTCGCAGGCCCGCTACGGCTTCCAGGACTTCAAGCTCAAGGGTGGCGTACTCAGCGGCGAGCAGGAAGTCGAAGCCATCAAGGCACTGAAGGCCCGCTTCCCCAAGGCCCGCATCACGCTGGACCCGAACGGCGGCTGGCTGCTGAAGGACGCGATCCGCCTGATGCGCGACATGCACGGCGTGCTGGCTTATGCCGAAGATCCGTGCGGGGCCGAAGCCGGCTTTTCCGGCCGCGAGGTGATGGCCGAATTCCGCCGCGCCACCGGCCTGCCCACGGCCACCAACATGGTCGCCACCGACTGGCGCCAGATGGTGCATTCGCTCTCACTCCAGTCGGTCGACATCCCGCTTGCCGACCCGCATTTCTGGACGCTGCAGGGGGCAGTGCGCGTAGGCCAGACCTGCCGCGATTTCGGCCTGACCTGGGGCTCGCATTCGAACAACCACTTCGACGTTTCGCTGGCCATGTTCACCCATGCCGCGGCCGCGGTGCCCGGCCGCGTCACCGCGATCGACACGCACTGGATCTGGCAGGAAGGCCAGGAGCTGACGAAGAACCCGTTGCAGATCGTCGGCGGCGAAGTCGCCGTGCCGACCGCGCCCGGCCTGGGCGTGACGCTGGACATGGCCGCCGTCGAAGCGGCGCACCAGCTCTACCTGCAGCACGGACTGGGCAGCCGCGACGACGCGACCGCGATGCAGTACCTGATCCCTGGCTGGAAGTTCGACAACAAGCGACCCTGCCTGGTGCGCTGAAGCGCGCGCCTTGAGCCTGGTTCCAAACCATCCCAAACGGAGACATCACCCCATGAACACGACTCGCCGTTCCGTGCTGGCCTCGGCCGCATCATTGGCTGCATTCGGCAGCGCTTTCCCGCTGCGCGCACTCGCCGCGGACGCCTACCCGTCCAAGCCCATCACCTACACCGTGGCCTTCCCGCCCGGCGGCACCTCGGACATCCTGGCCCGGCTGATCGCCGACAAGCTGGGCCCGGCCCTGAAGGGCACGGTCATCGTCGAGAACAAGGCCGGCGCCGGTGGCAGCGTGGGCTCGGAAATCGTCTCGCATGCGGCGCCGGACGGCTACACGCTGCTGGGCGGCACCATCAGCTCGCACGCGATCAACGTCAGCCTCTACCCCAAGCTCGGCTATGACCCGGTCAAGTCCTTTGTGCCGGTGACGCTGATCGGCACCAACCCGCTGGTGCTGCTGGTCAAGGCCGACAGCCCGTACAAGACCGCCAAGGACCTGGCCGCTGCCGCGAAGAGCAAGCCGCTGACGGCCGCTTCCGCCGGCAACGGCACCTCGCAGCACCTGGCGCTGGAGCTGTTCAAGTACAAGCTGGGCCTGAAGGACGTTGTGCACGTGCCGTACAAGGGCAGCGGCCCTGCGCTGCAGGACACGCTGGCCGGCCAGGTCGACATGATGTTCGACACCACGGTGGCCGCGGCGCAGTTCATCGAGTCCGGCAAGCTGCGCGCGCTGGCCGTCACCTCGGCCAAGCGCGTCAGCAGCCTGCCCGACGTGCCGACGATTGCCGAGACGGTGCTGCCTGGCTTCGAGGTCGTCTCGTGGCAGGCCATCTTCGCGCCGGCCGGCACGCCCAAGCCGCTGGTGGACCGACTCAACAGCGAGATCGGCAAGATCCTGGCGACCGCCGACATGCAGGAGCGCCTGACCAAGCTGGGCATGCTGTCGCAGCCCATGACGTCCGACCAGATCCAGGCGTTCCAGAAGGCCGAAGTCACCAAGTGGGCCGAGGTCATCAAGGCCGCCAACATCAAGGTCGACTGAGCACCATGACGGCTGCCGCCACCGTGCCTGCCAACGCTGCGCCTGCCCACGCGGACACACCGCGTTCGCAGCGCGCGGCACGGCAGCAGCAGCGGCTGGCCCGGCGCTTCCTGTCGCTGGATGACTTCGAGCCCGCCGCACAGCGCCGGCTGCCGCGCCCACTGTTCGGCTACGTGGCCGGTGCCACCGAAACCAACGCTTCGCTGCAGGGCAACCGCGAGGCCTTTGCGCAGTGGCAGTTCGTGCCGCGGGTGCTGGTCAACGTGTCCGCGCGCGAACAGTCGGTCGAGCTGTTCGGCCGGCGCTACGAAGCGCCGTTCGGCATCGCGCCCATGGGCATCAGCGCGCTGACGGCCTACCGCGGCGACATCGTGCAGGCCCGCGCTGCCGCGCAAGCCGGCGTGCCGATGGTGCTCAGCAGTTCGGCGCTGATCCGCATGGAAGACGTGCTGGCCGAAGCGCCCGGCACCTGGTTCCAGGCCTACCTGGCGCGCGACCTCGACGCCGGCCTGGCGCTGGTGGACCGCGTGGCCAAGGCGGGGGTGGACGTGCTGGTCATCACCGTGGACTCGGCCGTGGTGCCCAACCGCGAGAACAACGCGCGCAACGGCTTCAAGACCCCGCTGCGGCCGGACCTGCGCCTCTTGTGGGACGGCCTCACCCATCCGCGCTGGGCGCTGGGCACCTTCCTGCGCACGCTGGTCCGGCATGGCATGCCGCATTTCGAGAACGTCGAGGCTGGCCGCGGCGCACCGCTGGTGGCCAAGGACGTGACGCGCGACTTTTCCGGCCGCGAGCACCTGGACTGGGACGCGCTGAAGCTGATGCGCCAGCGCTGGCGCGGCGCGCTGGTGCTCAAGGGCATCTGCCACCCGCAAGACGCCCGC
>NZ_VIDT01000295.1 GCF_006519715.1 Ideonella azotifigens | reverse complement strand
GCAGCCGAACTCGAACGTGCACAGCTGGTCGTAGGCAAGGGCGGCGACGAGGTGATCCTGCATTGGCGCATTGTTGCCGGAGACTGTCGTGTGCGCCACTGGGCGGAAATGCGGCGGGTGCCGACACTGAGGCATCTTTCAACACCCCAGGACCCACCGATGACCACCGCCGTGACCGCCATCCCCGCCGCCGCTTCAGACGAAGCGCTGCGCCACTTCGAATCTGCCTTCCGTTTCGAGACCGATTGCTGGGACGTGCACGACGCGCTGTCCCAGGCCGAGCCCGGCTTCGTGCTGCTGGACGTGCGCAACGCCGAGCTGTATGCCGCCGGCCATGTGCCTGGCGCGCTGCATTGGCCACACGGCAAGCTGACCGAAGGCAAGCTGGCGGGCTATCCGGCGGGCACCTTGTTCGTCACCTATTGCGCCGGCCCGCATTGCAACGGCGCACATCGCGGCGCGGCCCGGCTGGCGAAGCTGGGCCGGCCGGTGAAGATGATGATCGGCGGCATCACCGGCTGGCTGGACGAGGGCTTCGAGCTGGCGCGGGGGGCGGGCATCACGCCGACTGATAGAGCGTGACGACGCAGGCCCCGCCCAGGCCTAGATTGTGTTGAAGCGCGGTGCGTGCCAGCGGTACCTGGCGCTGCTCGGCCGTGCCCCGCAGTTGGTGGGTCAGCTCGTAGCACTGCGCCAGCCCTGTCGCACCGAGCGGATGTCCCTTCGACAGCAGTCCACCCGACGGGTTGGTCACGACCTTGCCGCCATGGGTGTTGTCGCCTGCGTCGATGAACGCAGCGGCCTCGCCTTCGCGGCACAGGCCGAGCGCTTCGTAGGTGATCAGCTCGTTCTGCGCGAAACAGTCATGCAGCTCGACCACGTCAAGGTCTTCGGCACCGATGCCGGCCTGTTCGTAGACCTGCTTCGCTGCAGCCTGGCTCATGCCGTACCCGACCAGCTTCATCATGTCGTGGCTCTCGAACGAGTCGGGCCGGTCGGTGGTCATGGCCTGCGCCGCGATGAACACGTCGGTGCGTAGGCCATTGCGCTTGGCGAAGGCTTCCGACACCAGCACGGCAGCCGCTGCGCCGCAGGTCGGCGGGCAGGCCATCAGGCGTGTCAGCACGCCGGGCCAGAGCATCGGTGCGTTCATCACATCGTCCACCGAGAGTTCCTTGCGCAGCAGCGCGAGCGGGTTGCGCGCTGCATGGCGGCTGGCTTTCGCGCGCACCTTCGCGAAAGCTTCGAGCGGCGTGCCGTGCTTGCGCATGTGCGCTTGGCCGGCACCGCCGAAGTAGCGCAGTGCGAGCGGCAGATCGGGCATGCCGACGAGTTCTGCGGCCTCGCGGTCGAAATCCTCGAATGGGCTCGGCCGGTCGTTGAACACGGTGCCGATGGCGCCGGGGTTCATCTGCTCGAAGCCAAGCGCCAGCACGCATTCGGCCGCACCCGACTCGATGGCCTGCCGCGCAAGGAACAGCGCGGTCGACCCGGTCGAGCAGTTGTTGTTGACGTTGAAGATTGGAATGCCGGTCATGCCCAACCCGTAGACCGCCTTCTGGCCGGCGGTGGAGTCTCCATACACATAGCCGACGTAGGCCTGCTGCAGCGCGCCGAACTCGATGCCGGCGTCGGCCAGCGCGAGCCGGCCGGCCTGGGCGGCCATCTCGGGATACGGCGCGTTCGCGCCGGGCTTGACGAAGGGGATCATGCCGATCCCTGCGATGAATGCCTTGTTCGACATGGCGTCCTTCAATGTGGCGCCGGCATGCGTTGCAGCATCTCGGCGCGGATGTCCTTCTTCATCACCTTGCCGACCTTGGAGCGCGGCAGGTCGGCCCAGATCTCGACCAGCTTGGGCGCCTTGACGCTGCCGATGCGCGCCTTGACGAACGCGACGATCTCCTCGGGCTGCACGCTGCGGCCGGCATGCAGCTGCAGCACCGCCACGACCTTCTCGCCCCATTTGTCATCGGGCAGGCCGATCACCGCGCTGTCCTGCACATCGGGGTGTTGCATTAGCGCCTGCTCGACCTCGACCGAGTAGACGTTGAAGCCGCCGGTGATGATCATGTCCTTGGCGCGGTCGACGATGTACAAGAAGCCGTCAGCGTCGAGCCGGCCGATGTCGCCGGTGTGGTGCCAGCCGAAGCGGCCGACCTCTTCGGTGGCCTTCGCGTCCCGGTAGTAGCCCAGCATCACGAGCGAGCTGCGGATCACGATCTCGCCGGTCTCGCCCGCCTTCAGTAGCTCGCCCTCGCTGTTCATGGTCGCAACCTGCACCAGCGGGCCGGGGCGTCCGGCCGACGACAGGCGCGACTGCGCGACCGAGCCGTCGGCGTTGAAGTGGTCCTTCGGCGCCATCATCGAGATCATCATTGGCGCCTCGGTCTGGCCGAAGAGCTGTGCCATCACCGGGCCGATCTTCGCCAGCGCTTCTTCGAGCCGCGCGGCCGAGATAGGCGCAGCGCCGTACCAAAAGCACTGCAGCGAATCGAGTTGGGTTGTCGCCAGCTTCTCGTGCTGCAGCAGCATGTAGATCAGCGTTGGCGGCAGGAAGGTATGCGTCACGCGGTGCTTCTCCACCAGCGCGAGGAAGTCGGTGAGGTCGGGCTTCGGCATGATCACCAAGCGGCCGCCCAGCGCCATCACCGGGAAGGTGAGCACGCCGGCCGCATGCGTCAGCGGCGCAAGCGCGAGGTAGGTCGGGCGGCCGTCGAACGGGTAGCCCATCAGCGTCAGCGCGCTCATGGTCTCGAGGTTGCGGCCTGAGAGCATCACGCCCTTGGGCTGGCCCGTCGTGCCGCCGGTGCCGGCGATCATCGCGACATCGTCGACCACCGGCACATCGAGCGCCTCATCGCTCATGCCCTCCAGCCACTGCGCCAGCGAGACCGCGAACGGCCACGGCTGGTCGAGGCAGACGAACAGCTTCACCTTCGGCAGCTTCGCGCGCATCTGCTCGACCATGGGTGCGTAGGCGCCTGCGAAGATGAGGCAGCCGCAGTCGAACGCGTCGAGCACGAAGCGGTTCTCGGCGGCCTCGTTGCGCGGGTTGACGGGGCACCACACAGCAGCGGCGCGCGAGATGCCGAACACGCAGGCGAACGCGGTCGCGTCGTTGCTGGCCAGCACGGCAACCTTGTCGCCTGCGTGAATGCCCGAGCGCTGCAGCGCGCGCGCGACGCGGTGGCTGAAGCGCTGCACGTCGCCGTACGAGAGGTCGGTGGTGCCCATCGTCAGGCACGGCGCGCCCTCGCCGAGCGATGCGCCCTTGTCCAGGTAGTCGATCAGTCTCAATGGAGCCCCTTGTCCGGTGAGTACACCGGCCGATCCCCCGAGGGGATGCGGGCCGGCTTGGGGCGGCCCGGCACTCGGCCAGCCGCGACCTGATGCATCACTTGTGCACGGTCAGTATGGGCGCCTGCACCAGCCCGAAGCTGCGCAGCGCGCCGAGCAACTCGCGGTGCCCGAACGCCTGGCAGCCCGACGCAAAACCAACCCGCTTCGGCGCCTGCTGCAGCAGCGAGGCCGCGGCGAAGGCCTGCAGCAGCCCCGTCTGCTTGTAGTTGCAGTTGCCGTAGATCACGCAGTGCGCGCGTGCCAGCGGCCCCTGTGCGTGCACCGAGTCGACCGACTTGTTGATGCGTGGGTTCTCGCGCGGCGGCATCGTGTTCATCACGCTCGCGGCGGTTTTCGAAAGGGCGACGTAGCGGTCCTCGTCGTTCATGCCTTCGGTCGCCTTCAACGCCGCCGCGACGATCTGCGGCACCCCCAGCATCAAGGGCTTGTTGAAGACGCCGCCGAGCACCTTGACGTTGGAGACGCGGGGATCCTTGCGGAACCAGACCGGGTGCGAGGTGCCACCCCACGGCAATGCGAGCGCCGCTTCGTGCTGGCCGGGGATCGTGACGTTGTAGAGGCCCGCATCCGGCTGCCACTCGACGAGCTTGTTCTGCTCCAGGAAGAAGGCCTTCGAGGTGGCCGCGTTGACGAGGATGGTCTGCGTCGACGCGATCGTCGGGCTGCCGCCCCAGAAGACCGCAATGTCCAAAGTGTCGAGGCCGGGCGTTTCGAGGCACAGTTGTGCGGCGATCTCGCCGGTCGTGTACATCTGGGCGAGGCCGGGCGAAAGCAGCAGGCCGGCGGCGGCGAACCTGGCGCCGTATTCGTCGTCCAGCGTGATCAGCCAGTCCTGTTCGCCGGTCGTGTCGGTGTAGTGGCACTTCGCGGCCAGGCAGGCCTGCACGACCTCGTGGCCGTACTTCGAGAACGGGCCGACGGTGTTCAGCACGACGGAGGCGCCGCGGAACAGCTCGGTCAGCGCCTCGGCGGTGTGGATCACCTCGACGACTTCGTAGTCGGCCGTCTCGATGCCCGCGACGTTCGACTTCATTGCCGCCTGGATCTTCTCGCCGCTGCGCCCCGCTGCGATGAACGGCACGCCGTACTCGCGAAGGTACTCGCACACCAGCCGGCCGGTGTAGCCGGAAGCGCCGTACACGACCACGGGTTTCTTGTTCTTGCTCATGGTTTTCTCGTCCTTTGTTTGTGAGGCTTACATGCCCATGCCGCCGTCGACCGGCAGCCCTGCGCCGGTGATGAAGCGCGCCGCATCCGAGCACAGGAACACGACCGCATCGGCCATGTCGGCAACCTCACCGAGGCGGCCCGAGGGCGTCTGTTCGATGATCGCGCCCACCGCTGCCTCGGGCGAAGAGAACAGGCCTGCCGCGACCACATCGGCGGCGAGCTTCATGCCCATCTCGGTGGGCACCAGCCCCGGATAGATGCAGTTCACGCGGACGCCGTAGCCCAGCTTGCCGGCCTCCATCGCGGCCACGCGCGTCAGGCGGTCGACGGCCGACTTGGTCGCCGAGTAGCCGGCGATGGCCGGGAACGCGATCGTCGCGGCGACCGACGAGAGGTTGACGACCGCGCCGCCCTTGCCAGCCGAGCCGTTCGGCCGCATCGCGCGGAACGCGTGTTTCAAGCCGAGCGCGGTGCCGACGATGTTGACGTCCAGCATCTTGCGCAGTTGATCCGGATCGATCTCCGAGACCAGCGCCGTGACCTCGATGCCTGCGTTGTTGATCAGGATGTCGAAGCCGCCAAGCGTGTCGATGGTGGTCTTCACGGCGGCTTCCCAGTCGGCCTCCTGCGTCACGTCGAGCTTCACGAAGCCGACCTTCGCGCCGTCCGCGGTCAGTTTGCCGGCGGTATCGCGGCCGAGCGAGGTGAGCACGTCACCGATCATCACCGAAGCACCGGCGGCGGCCAGTGCCTGTGCCATGCCTTCACCGAGGCCGCGCGCGCCTCCGGTGACCAGGGCCTTGCGGCCGGTCAAGTCGAACTTCGTCATTGCCTTGTCTCCTACTGTTTTTGGACGCTCGTCAAAGAGCGCGATTCGATGCTAGGAGTGGCCTTGACGAGTGTCAAGATTTATCCTTGACAGTTGTCAAGATCGCGGGTTTGCACCGAGAGGTGCTGGCCTTTCGGCGCGCTTCCTTCCTACAATTCATGGCATGGAGAAACTCGCAGCCCCCCGCGCGAAACCGCGCGACGAAAAGTTCACCGAACGCCGTGCGCAGCTCGGCGAGGCGGCGCTGCAGACGTTGGCCGAACTCGGCTACGCGCGCACGAGCCTGCGCGAGATTGCGCAGAACTCCGAGTTCTCGCACGGCGTGCTGCACTACTATTTCACCGACAAGGTCGACCTGATCCTTTGCAGCGTGCGCCAATACAAGGCGCGTTGCGTGATCCGCTACGACGCGGTCACCACCACCTCGACCACCTTCGAGCAGTTGCTCGATGGCTTTGTCGCTGCGCTCGGCCAGACCGTGCGCGACGAAGCGCCGATGCACCGGCTTTGGTATGACCTGCGTTCGCAGTCGCTGTTTGAAGAGGCCTTTCGCGCCGATGTGGCGGCGATTGAAGCGAGCCTGGAGAAGATGATCTGGCGCGTCCTCACGCGCATGTCGAGCCTTGCCGGCGCGCCGTTGCGCGCTCCCAGCAACGTGGCCTACGCGATGTTCGACGGGATCTTCCAGCAGTGCCTGATCAAGCACCTGTCTGGCGACCGCAAGGCGATTGCCGCGATGCAGTCGAACGCGCGATTGCTTGTTTCTCAACTGCTGGGGTTGCCGGTTTCGGTCGAGCGCAAAAGGCGCGCATGACGCCGGGCCGCGCAGCGGTCAACGCGGTCGCCATCAGCGCCACGCCCGCCAGCTGCACCGCGCTGAGCGCGTGCCCGTACACGGCCCAGTCCATCACGATGGCCGCAGCCGGGTACACGAACTGCAGCAGTGCGATGCGGCTGGTGGCCAGGCGCGTCATGCCGGCGTAGAGCAGCACGTAGGCCAGCCCGGTGTGGATCACGCCCAGGCCAGCCAACCAGGCCCAGCTGCTGCCAAACGCCGGCCAGCCGTGCAGGACGGGCCAGGCCAGCAGCGCCAGCGTGCCCAGCGCACATTGCCACCACGCGAGCGCAAACGAGCTGATGCCGCGCGCCTGCTTGGCGATCAGCGTCACACCGGCGTAGCAG
>NZ_VIDT01000294.1 GCF_006519715.1 Ideonella azotifigens | reverse complement strand
TCGAAGCGCCGCAGCAAGGCCTCGGGCAGCAGCGGCGACGCCTGCTCTGCGCCAGCGGAGGTCGACGAAAGGACTGTCATGCCCGGCATGCTGCCCGGCACCGGCCTTGGCCGGCTTGATCTGGCGCAAGCGCCCACAGCAGCCGGGCTTGAACAATCAGGTCCCGGACCTTTGTTGTCTCACATCAAGACTGCCCCGCCATGATTCCCCTGACCGATGCCTGCGCCGCCCAGGCCAAGCCCAATGTGGCCTGCTCACACTGCAATCTGCGCGAGCTGTGCCTGCCGGTGGGCATTCCGGACGACGAACTGCAACGCCTGGACGGCATGGTTGCCACCCGCCGCAGCGTGCGCCGCGGCCACACGCTGTTTCGCCACGGCGATCCGTTCGAAGCGGTCTACGCGGTGCGCACCGGCTTCTTCAAGACCCGCATCACGCCTGAAGACGGACGCGACCAGGTCACCGGCTTCCAGATGGCAGGCGAATTGCTGGGGCTGGACGGCATTGGCAACGACCACCATGCCTGCGACGCCGTGGCGCTGGAGGACTCTCAGGTCTGCGTGATTCCCTACAGCCAGCTCACGCAGCTCTCGCGCGAATTCCCCGGCCTGCAGCGCCAGTTCCACAAGATCATGAGCCGCGAGATCGTGCGCGACCATGGCGTGATGCTGCTGCTGGGCAGCATGCGAGCCGAAGAGCGCCTGGCAGTGTTCCTGCTGAACCTCTCGCAGCGGCTCAAGGCGCGCGGCTTCTCGCCCTCGTCACTTGTGCTGCGCATGACACGCGAGGAGATTGGCACCTACCTGGGCCTGAAGCTGGAGACCGTGAGCCGCTGCTTCTCGAAGTTCCAGGAAGACGGCGTGCTGGCGGTACGCCAGCGGCAGATCGACGTGCTGGACCCCGAGGCCTTGCAGCGCCTGGTAAACAACGCGCACGGCTGATCCAGCCGAGCCGCGGCGGTGCCACCCCCCTGCGTGACACGCTCCGCGGCGCCAGCGGTCATTCGGGCGCCGCCTCGCGCTCGCGCCGCAAGCCGCCCACCAGCCACAAAGTAGCGGCCGACGAAATGGCGGTCGTGACCCAGAAGACCAGGAATGCCAGCGAACAGATGGCGTTGCGCGACCATTCGGATTCGCCGCTGCCTGGCAGGTCGTGCACGCTGCCGGGGTCCACGAAGGCGAACATCAGGCCGGCGAGCAGGCCCGCCATCACGAATGCAGGCCAGAGCACCAGCAGCAGCCTGCTGCGAAGCCTGGGCCGGAAAGCGACGGTGCGCTCCTCCGGCTCGTCTTCCTCAACGGCGTGCGGGGCTGGCAGCATGATTGCGCGCCTGCATGGCATCGGTCGTGGCCCCCTGCTCTGCGCTGCCCGCCTCCAGCAGCGGCCGGTCCCGGCCGTGCAGCGCCAGGCCGAAGGTGGCGAAGCTCGCCACCACCACGAGGGCGGGGCCGCCAAACACCATCCAGGCAGTGGGCACCCGCCACCAGGGCAAGGTCGGTTGAAACTGTTCGATGGGCCTTGCCTTCATGGCTTGTCTCCTTGTTGGCGGAATCAGCGGGGGATCACAAACGAGGACTTTTCGCTCACCGCGGCACCCGCGGCGCCCAGCGGCGACACCTCGAAACGGATCGGGTGGGCGCCCGGTTTCAAGGCCGCCGCCTGCTCGGGCGGCACCCGCACCGCGAGCGTCACCCAGCGGGCTTCGGCAGGCAGCAGGCTGACCTCCGGGCTGCCGGACAGCACAGCGCCGGGAATGCCCTGCACTGCCACGTGATAGCGCTGTGGCTGCTCGGTGGCATTCATCAACTGCAGCCGGAAGACGTTCTCGACCAGGCCGTCTTCAACGATGCGCGCCAGCGTGGCGCGGTCGCGCACCACGTCCACCTTCAGCGTGCGGCGCAGACTGAGGCTGGTGACAAACGCGACGGCGATGACGATCAGCACCGCGCCATAGATCAGCACCCGGGGCCGCAGCAGGTGCGGCAGGTCAAGCGCTGGCTTGGGCGGCTTGGTGAGGTCCGGATGCGGTTCCTGCCGGGCCAGCGCATTCTGCGTGGCATAGCGGATCAGGCCGCGCGGATAGTGCATCTTGTCCATCACACCGTCGCAGGCGTCGATGCAGGCGGTGCAGGCGATGCATTCGTACTGCAGCCCCTCGCGGATGTCGATGCCGGCCGGGCAGACCTGCACGCACAGGCTGCAGTCGATGCACTGGCCCAGGCCGGCGCTCGCCAGGTCGGTGCCGCGGGCGCGCGTGCCGCGTGGGTCGCCGCGAGCGCTGTCGTAGCTGACGATCAGCGTGTCCTTGTCAAACATCGCGCTCTGGAAGCGCGCGTACGGGCACATGTACTGGCAGACCTGCTCGCGCAGGAAACCAGCGTTGCCGTAGGTGGCCAGGCCGTAGAAATTGACCCAGAACCATTCCCAGGGGCCGAAGTCCAGCGTGAAGGCCTCGGTCCACAGGCTGTGGATCGGCGTGAAATAGCCCACGAAGGTGAAGCCTGTCCACAGGCCCAGCAGCACCCACACCACGTGCTTGCCGCCCTTGCGCCAGAGCTTGTTCAGCGTCCATGGGCCGGCGTCCAGCTTCATGCGGGCGCCGCGTTCGCCCTCGAAGCGGCGCTCTATCCACAGGAAGATCTCGGTGTAGACCGTCTGCGGGCAGGCATAGCCGCACCACAGGCGGCCGCCCACGGTGGTGAAGAAGAACAGCCCGTAGGCGCTGAGCACCAACAGGCCGGTGAGGTAGATGAAGTCCTGCGGGTACAGGACCAGTTGGCCAATGTAGAAGCGCCGCGCCGACAGGTCGAACAGCACCGCCTGCCTGCCGTTCATCGACAGCCAAGGCAGGCCATAGAACAAGGCCTGCGTGAGCCACACCATCAGCCAGCGCCAGCGGGCGAAACCGCCTTTGACCGAGCGCGGGTAGATCTTCTTCTGCTTCTGGTAGAGCGAGACCATCTCGCCCTCGCCCGCTGCGGACGCAGCGTCACCCGGGGCTGGCACGATGGGAATGACGCGGGTCATGCAGCTTGCCTTGATTTGCCTTACGGCGTGGCGGAAGTTGTGGCCGTGGCCGTCGTCACCGGGCCGGACTTGGACAGGCCCCAGACGTAGGCGGCCAGCAGGTGGATCTGCTGCGCCGAGAGGCGCTCGCCGTGCGCCGGCATGACGTTGGTCTTGCCCTTGTTGATCATCGCCACCACCGCGTCTTCACCCCAGCCGTGCAGCCAGACCTTGTCGCTGAGGTTGGGCACGCCCAGCGCCTGGTTGCCCTTGCCATCCGGCCCGTGGCAGGCTGCGCAGGCCACGAACTTGGACTTGCCGAGCTGTGCAGCCAGGCTGTCGTGCGGGCTGCCGGACAGGCTGAGCACGTAGTTCGCCACCTGGTGCACCTCGTCGGCATTGCCGACCGCTGCCACCATCGGCGGCATGATGCCCACGCGGCCTTCGCGGATGGTCTCCTCGATGCGCTCGGGCGCCCCGCCCCACAGCCAGTCCTGGTCGGTCAGGTTCGGAAAGCCCTTGCTGCCGTGCGCATCCGAACCATGGCAAGCCGCGCAGTTGTTGGCGAACAGGCGCTCGCCCACCGCCATGGCCTGCGGGTCCCGGGCCAGTTCGGGCGCAGTCTTGGCAGCAAACGCAGCAAACATCGGCGCGGTGACCGCGTTGGCTGCCGCCTGCTCTTCCTTGTACTGGCCGACGCTGCTCCAGCCCAGCTGGCCAGGCGCGCTGCCCAAGCCGGGGTACAGCGCCAGGTAGCCGGCGCCAAACACCACCGTGAGGATGAACAGCCACATCCACCAGCGCGGCAGCGGGTTGTTGAGTTCGCGCAGGTCCTCGTCCCAGACGTGGCCGGTGGTGTTGTCCTGCGCCATCACGCGGCGGCGTGCCGCGATCAGCAGCAGCGCGATGCAGGCCACCAGGCCCAGCACGGTGACTGCGGCAACGTAGTAGCCCCAGCCTGCGTTGATGAAGTCGCTCATGCCCGGCTCCCTCGCGTGTGATCTTCAGCCACCGCGGCAGCGGAGAGAGGGCCGTCATCCCCTTCAAAGACCAGGCGGGCGGCAGCCTCGTGCGCGGCGCGTTGCGCCGGGCGCCAGGTCCAGACCATCAGCCCGATGAAGAGGGCCAGGCTCAGCAGCGTCACGAGGCTGCGGATGTCGTTGATGTCCATGGTGTCCCTCAATTCACTTGACGTGCGTGCCCAGCGACTGCAGGTAGGCCACCAGCGCGTCGAGCTCGGTCTTGCCTGTCACGGCCTCGGCACTGCCGGCCACATTTGCGTCGGTGTAGGGCACGCCCAGCCGCTGCATGGCCTTGAGCCTGGGGGGCACACTGGCCGGCTCGATGGCGGCCGTCTCCAGCCAGGGGTAGGCCGGCATGTTGGACTCGGGCACCAGGTCGCGCGGGCCGGCCAGGTGCAGGCGGTGCCACTCGTCGCTGTACTTGCCACCCACGCGCTGCAGGTCGGGCCCTGTGCGCTTGCTGCCCCACTGGAAGGGATGGTCGTAGACGAACTCGCCGGCCATCGAGTAGTGGCCGTAGCGCAGCGTTTCGGCATGCAGCGGGCGGATCATCTGCGAGTGGCAGTTGTAGCAACCCTCGCGCAGGTAGACGTCCCGGCCGACCAGCTGTAGCGCCGAGTACGGCTGCAACCCGGTCACCGGCTGGGTGGTGGAACGCTGGAAGAACAGCGGAATGATCTCGACCATGCCGCCAACGGCGATGACCAGCAGGATCAGCACGATCATCAAGAAGTTGCTCGTCTCGATGCGCTCGTGGCCGCTGACGGGAGAATGGGTGCTCACAAGGCGCTCCTCAAGCTTGGACCAGACGGGGGATGGGGGACGGGGCCGGACGACCGCTGCGCACGGTCATCACCACGTTCCAGGCCATCACAGCCATGCCGGACAGGTACAACAGACCACCCAGCAGGCGGATCGCATAGAACGGCCAGGTCGCCTTGACACCTTCGACGAAGGTGTAGACCAGCGTGCCGTCGGTGTTCAGCGCACGCCACATCAGGCCCTGCATCACGCCGGCAATCCACATCGCGGCGATGTAGAGCACGATGCCCAGCGTGGCGATCCAGAAGTGCAGCGAGATGGCCTTGACGCTGTACATCTCCTTGCGGCCGTACATGCGCGGGATCAGGTAGTACAGCGAGCCCATCGAGATGAAGCCCACCCAGCCGAGCGCACCGCTGTGCACGTGGCCGACGGTCCAGTCGGTGTAGTGCGAGAGCGCGTTCACCGTCTTGATGGACATCATCGGACCCTCGAAGGTCGACATGCCGTAGAAGCTCAGGGCGACGATCAGGAACTTCAGGATCGGGTCGTCGCGCAGCTTGTGCCAGGCGCCCGACAGCGTCATCACGCCATTGATCATCCCGCCCCAGCTCGGCGCCAGCAGCACCAGCGAGAACAGCATGCCAACGCTCTGCGCCCAGTCCGGCAAGGCCGTGTAGTGCAGGTGGTGGGGGCCTGCCCACATGTAGGTGAAGATCAGTGCCCAGAAGTGCACGATGGACAGGCGGTACGAGTACACCGGCCGCTCGGCCTGCTTGGGGATGTAGTAGTACATCATCCCGAGGAAGCCGGCAGTCAGGAAGAAGCCCACGGCGTTATGGCCGTACCACCACTGGATCATCGCGTCCTGCACGCCAGCGTAGGCCGAGTAGCTCTTCCAGAAGCTCACCGGCATGGCCGCGCTGTTGACGATGTGCAGCAGCGCGACAGCCAGGATGAAGGCGCCGAAGAACCAGTTGGCCACGTAGATGTGGCGCACCTTGCGCACACCCAGCGTGCCGAAGAAGACCACCGCATAGGCGACCCACACGACGGCGATCAGCAGGTCGATGGGCCATTCCAGCTCGGCGTATTCCTTGCCCTGGGTGAAGCCCATCGGCAGCGTCACCGCAGCCAGCACGATCACCGCCTGCCAGCCCCAGAACACGAACTTGGCCAGCCACGGCAGGAACAGCGGCACCTGGCAGGTGCGCTGCACGACGTGGAAGCTGGTGGCCATCAGCGCACAACCGCCGAAGGCGAAGATCACCGCATTGGTGTGCAGCGGCCGCAGCCGCCCATAACTGAGCCAGGGGATGCCATAGGTCAGGTCAGGAAAGGCCAGCTGGGCGGCGATCAACACCCCCACCGTCATGCCCACCACGCCCCACAGCACCGCCGCCAGCGCAAATCCACGCACCGTTTCGTCGGTGTAGTTCACCGTGCCGGGCGTCTCGCGCATTGCCACCATCAGAGTCCTCCGATCCCAGTCGAATGTCGACAGAAGGATTCTTTGCTGGCCGCCCCCCTCGGGGCTTGATGCTTGTCAATCGGGGGCGCGGTCGTCCAGCAGAATCTGCTCGCCTTGCTGTTCCAGGTCATCGAACTGGCCGCCATGCAGCGCCCAGGCGAACACGGCCAGCAGGCCCAGCACCAGCAGTGCCGAAAGCGGGATCAGGAGGTAGAGGATGTCCATTGGATGAAGCCGCTCAGCGGGCCAGGCGCAGCGCATTGAAGACGACGACCAGCGAGCTGCCGGCCATGCCG
>NZ_VIDT01000293.1 GCF_006519715.1 Ideonella azotifigens | reverse complement strand
CGGCACCTGGTCCATCGGCCTGTACGGCGGCAAGCTGATCAAGGACAACCTGCTGGACATCGTCCCGCATGCCTTCGAAGGCAAGATCACCGGCCAGAACACCGTCATCGAGGGCGTGCTGGTGCGGCGCAGCCTGCAGGACTTCGGCTGGATGAAAAGCTGGAGCGACTGGGGCGGCATCCCGGTGTTCAACGGCCTTGAATTCGGCGCCTTCCACCATCACGGCGGGCTGGACACCGACGAGCTGATCGCCGCCTGGCGCGTCGGTGCCACCGGCGCCAGCTTCGGCGGGCTGAACATCGACCTGGCCGGCAGCTTTGGCGTTTCACACGCTTTTGGCGGCGAGCCCTACGACAACCCGGACCACCACAAGAGCAGTGACAACTACGCGACGCTGTTCTACATGGCGCCCGAAGTGGTGCTGCACCACGACGCCCTGCCCGGCTGGCAACTGGGCTTTCGCATCCACCATCGCTCCGGCATCTATGGTCTGGTCGCGCCGTCCAAGGTGGGCTCGAACCATGTCGGCATGTACCTGATGCGGGACTTCTGAGCCAGGCCTGCCCGGCGGGACGACCGGGCGATCACGCCATCAGGCGTCGATCGCCCTTCCCGCCAACCCGCTCCACCATCTCCGCGGCGAACTGCACAAAGGCCTGAGCGCCACGCGAGGCGGGGTCGAACACCACGCCCGGCAAGCCATAGCTGGGGGCTTCGGCCAGGCGGACGTTGCGAGGGATCACGCTGTCGAACACCTTGTCGCCGAAGTGCGTCTTCAGCTGCTCGCTGACCTGGGTCTGTAGCGTGATGCGCGGATCGAACATCACCCGCAGCAAACCGATCAGTTCCAGGTCGCGGTTCAGGTTGGCATGCACCTGCTTGATGGTATTGACCAGGTCAGTCAGCCCCTCCAGCGCAAAGTATTCGCACTGCATCGGCACGATCACGCCGTGTGCGCTGCACAGGCCGTTGAGGGTCAGCAGGCTCAGCGACGGCGGGCAGTCGATGAGCACGAAGTCATAGTCCGCAGCCGCGGCCTTCAGCGCGCCCCGCAGGCGCTCGTTGCGCCGCTCCAGCGCCACCAGCTCGACCTCGGCCCCGGCCAGTTCGCGGTTGGCGCCCAGCACGTCATAACCGGCCTTCTCGGCCCGGACCTTCGCCTCGGCAACGGTGGCCGTCTCCAGCAACACGTCATAGACATTGGTCTCCAGCGTGCGCTTGTCCACGCCCGAACCCATGGTCGCATTGCCTTGCGGATCGAGGTCCACCAGCAGCACGCGCTGGCCCACCTTGGCCAGGCCGGCGGCAAGGTTCACGCAGGTGGTCGTCTTGCCGACGCCGCCTTTTTGGTTGGCAATGCAGAAGATGCGGGACATGGACAGACAGTTGGCAACCGGGCCGGGCACCCGGCGAAGCGGGCATTGTCACCTGCGCAGAGCAGCTCCCGGTGGGCGAGGCCGTGGCTGCACGCGAAACGCCACAAGCTCGCTGAGTTTTGCCATCGAACTGCGCAGCGCGCCTTGCAGCTCGCAGCCCCACGCCTGTGGACAGACTTGTGGAAATGTCTTGTACAGCCGGTGGGTGACCTGGGGGCTGTAAGTTGAAAAAGTACCGAATTCGTGTGGACAAGCCTGTGGGCAGAATGCTGACAAGGCTGGGATGGACCTGGGGATGACCTGGGGACCCAGCTGTTGGCGGACGGCAGATCAGCGCGGCACCAGCCAGACCAGGCAGCGCTCGGCCGCCAGGCCCGGCACCTGCAGGGGCTGCACGCGCTGGATCACCACGTCCGCCGGCACCTCGGCCTGCTCGGCATCCTGCAGCTTGGCCTTCATCGCCACCCATTGGCCGCCGGGCGCCAGGCGCGCCCGGCTCAACGTCACGAAGTCCACCAACGAGGCAAACGCGCGCGAGGTGATCAGCTCAAACGGCGGCTCGGTCATCGCCTCCACGCGCTGGTGCGTGGCGTTGAGATTGGCCAGCCCCAGCTCCGCGCCCACTTGCCGGATGAAGCCGGCCTTCTTGGCAACGGTGTCCACGCAGGTGACCGACCAGGTCGGCCGGCAGATCGCCAGCACCACGCCGGGCAGCCCTGCCCCGCTGCCCACGTCCAGCAGCCGCCATGGCGCTGCATCGGCCGGTCGCTGCCCGGCGGCCGCATCCAGTGGACCCACCAGCGCCAGGCAGTCCAGCAGATGCTGGCTGAGCATTTCCCGCGGATCGCGGATGGCCGTCAGGTTGTAGACCTTGTTCCAGCGCGAGATCAGGTCCAGGTAGGCCAGCAACTGGGTCGGTGCCTGCGGCGGCAGCGTCAGGTGCAGCGCCTGCAGGCCGGCGTCCAGTGCGGACGAAAGAGGATGGGAGCTCATGCAGCGAAGGCAGCTTTTTGATGTGAAAACATGGCGCAAGATTTCAAGCTGCAGCCGGCGCGTCGTCCGGCAAGGCAAAACTGCTCAGGCGCTTCTTCTTCAAGTGGACCAGCAGCAGCGAGATGGCCGCAGGCGTCACGCCCGAGATGCGCGCCGCCTGGCCCAGGGTCTCGGGCCGATGGCGGGTGAGCTTCTGGCGCACCTCGTAGCTCAACGCGGTGACCTGGCCATAGTCCAGCTCGGCCGGCAGCCTCAGCGTTTCGTAGGCCTGGGCGCGGCCAACTTCCTCGACCTGCTTGTCAATGTAGCCGGCGTACTTGGTGGCAATCTCGATTTGCTCGATCACCGCATCCGCCAGTTCGGCGCCTAATTCGACTCGCAAGGTTTCACGTGAAACACCCGCCTCGGGCCGTGCCGTCGCGGCAATGCTGACGACGGTGTCGTAGTTCACCCCCGGCCGGCGCAACAAGTCTGTCAGGCTGTATTCGTGCTCGAGCGCCTTGCCCAGCACCGCCTCGGCATCGACCGCCGGGAAGTTGCGGGGATGCACCCAGGTCGCCTTGAGCCGCTCTGTTTCACGTGAAACAGCGTCGCGCTTGCGGTTGAACTGATCCCAGCGGGCATCGTCCACCAGCCCGATTTCGCGGCCCAGCTCGGTCAGGCGCGCATCGGCGTTGTCTTCCCGCAGCTGCAGCCGGAACTCGGCGCGGCTGGTGAACATGCGGTACGGCTCTGTCACGCCCTTGGTGATCAGGTCGTCAGCCAGCACGCCCAGGTAAGCCTGGTCGCGCCGCAGCGTCACCGGCGCCTTGCCCTGCACCTGCAGCGCGGCCTGCATGCCGGCGTACAAGCCTTGCGCCGCCGCCTCTTCGTAGCCCGTCGTGCCGTTGATCTGGCCGGCGAAGAACAGGCCGTTGACCTGCTTGGTCTCGAAGGTGGCGCGCAGCTCGCGCGGGTCGAAATAGTCGTATTCGATGGCGTAGCCCGGCCGCAGGATGTGGGCGTTTTCCAGGCCAAGCATCGAGCGCACGGCCGCCAGTTGCACGTCGAACGGCAGCGAGGTGGACACACCGTTCGGGTAGAACTCGTGCGTGGTCAGACCTTCTGGTTCCAGGAAGATCTGGTGCGCGTCCTTGTCGGCAAAGCGGTTGACCTTGTCTTCGATGCTGGGGCAATAGCGCGGCCCCACGCCTTCGATCATCCCGGTGAACATGGGGCTGCGGTCGAAGCCGCTGCGAATGATCTCGTGCGTGCGTGCGTTGGTGTGCGTGACCCAGCACGGCACCTGGCGCGGGTGCATGCGGGTGCTGCCCATGAAGCTGAACACCGGCACCGGTTCCAGGTCACCGGGCTGCTCGGCCAGCTTGGAGAAGTCGATGCTGCGCCCGTCCAGCCGCGGCGGCGTGCCGGTCTTCAGCCGGCCCTGAGGCAGCTTCAGTTCCTTCAAACGGGCCGACAGGCTGATCGCCGGCGGATCGCCCGCACGGCCGCCAGCGTGGTTCTGCAGGCCCACGTGAATCTTGCCGTCCAGGAAGGTGCCGGCGGTGAGCACCACCGCCCTGCCCCGGAAGCGAATGCCGACCTGCGTCACCGCCCCGACCACGTGATCGCCCTCCAGCATCAGGTCATCCACCGCCTGCTGGAACAGCGTCAGCCTGGGCTGGTTTTCCAGTTTGTGGCGGATCGCCGCCTTGTACAGCACCCGGTCCGCCTGGGCGCGGGTCGCGCGCACGGCCGGGCCCTTGCTGCCGTTCAGGATCCGGAACTGAATGCCGGCTTCATCGGTGGCCAGCGCCATCGCGCCGCCCAGTGCATCCACTTCCTTGACGAGATGGCCTTTGCCTATGCCGCCGATCGACGGGTTGCAGCTCATCTGCCCCAGCGTCTCGATGTTGTGCGTCAGCAGCAGCGTGTCGCAGCCCATTCGGGCAGCCGCCAGCGCGGCTTCGGTGCCGGCATGGCCGCCACCGACGACGATGACATCAAATTCTTTGGGATACAGCACGGCGTGCTCCTGGAAAGCGCAGGCGGCGTGGGCGCAAGCCCGCGCGACGCCGGTTGCGCAAATGGTGCGCAAGTTGGACAGGCCGACGGTTCGGCCAACCCTTGATTTTAGGGAATGCCGGCACATCCGTCACGCTGGCAGGGTCGCCGCCGAAGCCGCCAAAGCCGCACGTGGCAGCGCCCTGGTTTCACGTGAAACAATGCCGCGATGGAGTGCCGCCCCCATTGCGCAGCCTGCTGCATCGCCCCGTCCATCTCCAGCGCCATCCCCGGCATGCCGCAAGGCAAACCGGCAGGAGAGCGCTGCGTACAGTTGGACGACCAGGGCCGCTGCCAACTGTTTGGTGACCCCCGCCGGCCTTCGGTCTGCGGCTCGCTGCAACCGTCGCCCGACATGTGCGGCGAGCACCGCGAACACGCAATGTTGTGGATCGGACAGCTGGAGCGGCTCACACGCCCGGCGCACACCCCCTCGGGCTGAAGCCGAACTCAGGCCTCCTGGCCGCCGCCCACGCCACCCACCGTGCGCAGCGTCTGCACCACCCTGCCCGCCTGCAACACGATCACCCGCTGCGCGCTGGCAATCGTCTCGGGCCGGTGGGCCACGATGATGCGCGTCAGCTGCAGCTGCTGCACCGCGCGGTTGACCAGACGCTCTCGGTCAACGTCCAGCGCGCTGGTGGCCTCGTCCAGCAGCAGGATGCGCGGCCGTTTGTACAGCGCGCGGGCCAGCAGCACACGCTGCTTCTGCCCGCCCGAGAGCGTCGTGCCCATGTCGCCGACCAGCGTGGCGTAGCCCATCGGCATCGCCGCGATGTCTTCGTGCACCGAGGCCAGCCTGGCGCATTCGACGACCCACAGCGGGTCGGCATCCGGCGCGAAAAATGCAATGTTGTCGGCAATCGAGCCGGCGAACAGCGGCTCGTCCTGCATCACGGTCCCGATCAGCGAGCGCCAGCGCTGGCGGCCTATGCGCGCCATCGGCAGGCCATCGATCAGCACCTCGCCGGCCTGCGCCTCGTGAATGCCCAGCAACAGCTTCAGCAACGTCGTTTTGCCACAGCCGGACGGTCCGACGATGGCCACCGACTCGCCGGCCGCGATCTCGAAGCTCAGGCCACTCAGCACCTCGGGTTCGGTGTCTGAATAACGGAAATGCAGGCCCTGCACCGTGAGCCGCCCGGTGATGGTCGGCAGGTTGCCTCGCTGGCCAGGCAAGGCCGCCTCCGGGGGGGTGAGCACGATGTCGGCCAGGCGCTCGCCCTGCAGCCGCAACAGCCGCAGCTCACCCGCCTTGTCGACCAGTGCGCTGGCGCGGGTCGCAAACTGCTCCTGGTAGGCCAGGAACGCGAACAGCATGCCGGCGCTGAACTGCTGGTCCAGCACTGCCAGTGCACCCAGCCAGATCACGGCCACGCGCTCCAGCCCGAAGATCAGCCGCTGGCCCACCGACATCACCAGCTCGTGCCGGCGCAGCGCCAGCGCGGCATTCATCGAATCGACCACCAGGTTCATGAAGCGCGACTGGCGGCCCGCCTCGCCGTTGAACAGCTTGATCGCGCCGACGCCGCGCAGCGACTCCAGGAAGTGGCTGGCCTTCTTCGCCTCGTGCACCAGCGCCTCTTCAGAAGCCTCGCGCATCGCGCCGTCCAGGCTCCAGCGCAGCAGCGTGTACAGCAGCACCGCGCCAATCGCCACGGCCGCCAGCAATGGGCTGTACAGCCCCATCAACGCCAGCGTCAACAGCACCATCAGCCCGTCGATCAGGGCCTCGGCGAACTTGGTGCTCAAAGTGTCCTGGATCTGCTGCACCGCGCTGAAGCGGGACCAGATGTCGCCGGTGTGGCGGCGCTCGAACCAGTCCATTGGCAAACGCAGCAGGTGGGCAAACACATTGCCCAGCCACTGGAACTTCAGCATCGCCGACAGGTGCAGCACCGCCCACGAGCGCGCTGCCGCCGTCAGCACCTGCAGCAGCACCAGGCCGGCAAAGCCCAGGCCCAGCGTGGTCAGCAGGTCGCGCTCGCCACTGACCAGCACGCCGTCCACCACCCACTGCAGGAAAAACGGCGTCAGCAGCAGCCACAGCTCCAGCGCCACCGCCAACAGCAGCACCTGGCCCAATGCGCGCTTGAGCCCGCTGACGCGGCCCAGCAGCTGGCGCCAGCGCAGTGGCCGCCGAGCCTCGCCCACGTGAAACCCG